>CANBUF010000123.1 GCA_947372575.1 Alcaligenaceae bacterium
GGCGTGTGCAGCTGACAGATGGTCCGGGTGCGGGTCAGACCATTCGCGTGGCCTACGCTGACCACAATGGCCACCCTTATGTGTCGATTGGCAAATGGCTGGCTGACAAATCCGAATTGCCGCTTGCGCAAACCTCCATGCAAAATATCCGCGAGTGGGCAAAACGCAATCCCAAGCGCGTCCAGGAAATGCTTAACGCCAACCCTGCACTGGTGTTCTTTAAAGAAGAGACCATCACGGATCCAGAGGTCGGTCCCAAGGGTGCCTATGGCGTGCCCCTGATGGGACAACGCTCAATTGCCGTGGATACCTCCTTTGTGCCGCTTGGTACCCCAGTTTTTCTGGCAACGACACAGCCTGCTTCGACACAAGTGATGAACAAGCTCGTCTTTGCGCAGGATACGGGTACAGCAATCAAGGGCGCTGCACGCGCAGACTTTTACTGGGGGTTCGGCGAGGCGGCTGGAGCAATGGCCGGTCGCATGAAACAGGCCGGTCAAATGTGGGTCTTGTGGCCTAAAAGTGCGGGGGCACCCTCGGCACGATGAAAACTTCAATTGTCGTATGTGGAAGCGGGATTGTTGGTCTGGCCGCTGCACTTGCGCTGGCGCGCCGAGGGCAGCAGGTAACCTTGCTCGGGCCGCGTCAGCCCATCGCACCCACGCTCCCGGATAGTTATCACCCTCGTGTCTATGCCATTTCACCAGCGAGCCAGCAATTCCTGGCATCCATCGGTGTCTGGGACTTGTTGCCAGACTCGCGTCTGACGCGAGTCGAGGCAATGGAGATTTTTGGTGATGGCAATGGCCATCTCAATTTAAGCGCCTGGCAAAATGCCTTGCCTGAACTGGCCTGGATCATCGAAGCCAACGAAATCGAACGTGCACTGATACAAGCTGTTCAGATTTATGGCTTGACCTGGATCACAGAAAAGTTCGTCACCTATACGCCAGGCGAGCTCACAACCGATGGCGGCACATTGTTGCAGGCCGATTTGTTTATTGCCGCCGATGGCGCGCAATCTCCCTTGCGTGCCGCGGCAGGCTTGACCGTGGATGTACGTCCCTATGGGGCCACCGCGCTTGTTGCACACGTGACGTCCGCACTGCCTCACCAGGGGGTTGCACTCCAGTGGTTCGGTGCCGATGGTGTCCTGGCACTCCTGCCCATGCCCGATACGCAGGCGGGTCACCAGGTATCGATGGTGTGGTCGCTCAATACCGTACGTGCCAACGAACTGCTCGCACTCCCCGGACCTGAACAATGTCGCGTTTTGTCTGCACAGCTTGCGCAGGCGAGCGCAGGGCGTTTGGGCGACTTGAGCTTGTGTAGTGCTGTGCATGGCTTTGCGCTCTCGCTGAACCAGACCCCGATGATTGGAGCAGGGCTTGCCCTGGCAGGAGATGCTGCCCACAGGCTGCATCCTCTGGCGGGACAAGGACTCAATCTGGGACTGGGAGATGTCCAGGCGCTTGTCGAGGTCATTGCTGGCCGTGAACCTTTTCGCAGTCCGGGTGATCCAATGGTGTTGAGACGTTATCGCCGCGCGCGTGCTGAGCCTGTTTTGGCCATGCGGTGTGCGACAGACGGTTTGCATCGATTGTTTGGTGTCCAGTCCGCCCCCGTTGCCTGGTTACGTAATGCTGGGATGAATCTGGTTGAAAAATTGCCCTTTATCAAGCGGCAACTGATCCAGGGCGCATCCCGTTAGGAGAAATGATGAAGTCTTATTCAAAATTATTACTGTCGCTGATCCTGTCATGCCTGGCGGGTGGCGCAGTCGCACAAGCAGTCAAGCCAGAAACAGCCTCAGTCGCGACTGCCACTGCACAAACCACAACAGCTCAACCCACAGCCGCCCAAAGCGCAAAAGCTCAAGCCGTACAAAAGCTTTTTGCTGAGCGCTTTGATCACCCACCTATTACGGCGGTGCGCCTGACTCCTTATGGTCTGTACGAAGTGCAGCTTGGAATGGACTTGGTCTATACCGATGAAAAAGTGAGTTTTGTACTGGATGGCACGCTAATCGATGGCGTGACGCGTCGTGACGTGACGCGAGAACGGCAGGATGCACTGGCCAAAATCCCTTTTGATCAATTGCCGTTTGAGTTGTCTTTCAAGCAGGTGCGTGGAGATGGCACGCGTAAGATCGCCATTTTTGAAGACCCGAACTGCGGCTATTGCAAGCAGCTTCGTCAGTCCATGGTGGGGATGGATAATGTGACGATTTATACCTTTCCCTATCCTATTCTCTCGCCTGATTCGACGGTCAAGGTGCGTAACATCTGGTGTGCTAAAGATCCTGGTGCCACATGGGACGCTTGGATGTTGCAGGGTAAGGTTCCTCCTACGGTTGAGTGCGACGCCCCGACCGACAAGATGGTGGCGCTCGGCCAAAAGCTGATGGTACGTGGTACGCCTGGGCTGTTTTTTGTAGATGGCAGTCGGGTAGGTGGTGCGATTCCAAAAGAGGAAATTGAAAAGCACCTCCAGCAGGCAATGTAGTACAACAATAATATTCACCCTTGAAGGATTCAGTCATGCGTATTGCCGTTCTTGATGATTACTTGAAAGTCGCCCCCAGCCTGGCAAATTGGGAGTCTCTGGGTACGGATGTGAGTTTTTTTTCTGAATTCATTCCCCCTGATACCAGTGCACGGGTGCTGGCACCGTTTGATGTCATCGTGGCCATGCGTGAGCGTTCGGCATTTCCTGCCAGTCTGATCGAGGCGCTGCCCAATTTAAAGCTGCTAGTCACCACCGGTTTGCGAAACAACTCCATTGATCTTCAGGCTTGTCGAGACAAGGGCGTGCTGGTGTGTGGCGCGCCTGGCGATCCGTTGAGCAGAGGCGCAACAGCAGAGTTGGCCTGGGCGCTGCTGCTGGCGCTGTTTAAGAATATTCCCAAAGAAGCCGAGAATATGAAACAAGGCCTCTGGCAGACCTCTATGCCGCCGACCCTCGAAGGCAAGCGCTTAGGCTTGCTCGGTGCGGGACACCTGGGTCAGTGCGTGGGGCGGGTCGGTCATGCGTTTGGCATGGATGTGGTTGCATGGAGCCCAAACCTGACTGAAGAGCGTGCCGAAAAAGCAGGCGTAAAACTCGTCACAAAACAAGAGCTTTTTGCCACCTCCGATGCGATCAGTGTGCATCTGGTGTTGAGCGAGCGCACGCGCGGCATTGTCGATGCCGCCAGCATTGAGTCGATGAAGCCCACTAGCTATCTGATCAACACCTCGCGGGCAGGGCTGATCGATCAGGATGCACTCAAACAGTCTCTCGAGCAGGGAAAGATCGCAGGAGCGGGCCTCGACGTATTTGATTCCGAGCCGCTTGAGCAGTATGACGGCTGGCGTTATGTGCCTCGCACCGTGCTGACACCGCATCTCGGTTACGCGACACCGGAGAATTTTGCTGTGTTCTACGCCAATGTGGTTGAAGACATCCAGGCCTGGATCAACGGCAATCCGATCAGAGTTATGTCCTGATGCAATCCGTTCTTCCGGCCCACCTTGTTGCGCGGTTCCTGCTCGTTCTGTTGCTTGCAACGGGAGTCTACTTTTTCAGTGATTTTCTGGTCCCGGTTCTGGCCGCACTGATTATTGGCTTTGCCAGTTGGCCGCTCTATTCCCGTTGGGTCAAGGTCTGTGGAGGACGCACAACGCTTGCGGGTGGGCTCGCACTGCTTTTTATCATTGTCGTGCTGGTGGTGCCACTTTCGGTTGCGATCTATTACTCCATCAAAGAGGCGAGTAACCTCGTGGCCTGGCTGCTTGCGGCCAACAAGACCGGTGTTGAGGCGCCAGCCTGGATTGTGGCCTTGCCTGGTGTGGGGGACAGTCTGGGGAGCTACTGGGCTGAGTATTTCGGGCAACCCCATGCGCTAGGGGCGTGGATCGAAGCGATCAGTGGACAGCATATTGGCAATATTTATCGCACCATTCTCTCTGCGACCGGAAACGCATTCCATGTCGTGTTGACCTTGCTCTTTATGCTGATCACGCTGCTTTTTGTCTATAAGGACGGTCACCGGATGGCAGGCCAGCTGGACATTGTTGGTGAGCGGATTTTGCCTTTGCGCTGGCATCGCTTTTCGCGCGTGGTGCCCGCCACAATTACGGCAACAGTGACCGGGATGGGCTTGATTGCCATGGGTGAGGGCTTGGTGCTGGGAGTCGCCTACTGGATCGCGGGCGTCCCTTCGCATGTCTTGCTCGGAGTGATCACTGCATTCATGGCGATGATTCCTGGCGGTGCACCACTGTCATTTACGCTGGTTTCAATCTATTTGATAGGTTCTGGACAGCACATCGCGGGATTCTGCCTGTTTGCCTGGGGAACAATTGAGTTGTTTATTGTCGACAAGACGCTGCGTCCACGCATGGTCGGTGGTCCTGTCAAACTGCCTTTTTTACCTACGTTTTTTGGTCTGGTCGGGGGCGTCAAGACAATGGGCTTTGTCGGTCTGTTTATTGGCCCCGTCCTGATGGCGCTGATTGTTGCAATCTGGCGCGAGTGGCTGATTCATGTCAAGGAAAGCAATCCGGTTGACTAACCACGCACGGAGCTGTTGAGTGGCGGGTCTGTTCGTGACGCAGGCCAGCCAGTGCTGCTGCAAACTTATGACATGCCCAGCATCGCAAATAAGCCAAATCCCACTGCGACCAGACCCAGGCCTCCCGCGAGCCAAGTCAGCAGCGCGACGCCAGTAATAATGCTGGACGAGGCGAGCACGATGGCCACCTGCAGCATGCCTGAGGAAATTTCGAGATTGTGATATTTATGATTAGCGACCTCACCGAGTTGTTGCGCGGTTTTTGCGCGCGCTGCCAATTCTTTACGTCCTTCACCCGTTTCTGGTTCGGTATCGTAGCGTTTGACTGCAGTCGTCCATTTGCCTATGAGTGCTTGCGCTTTTGGATCCGTCGGTTGCGTGGTCGCCTCCATGGATTCAAGCGCCAGTTCAGTGCTCGTTTTACGGATCGACTTCGCCTGAAAAAAAGCCCAGAGGTTGGAGGCTTCGACTTGCTTGGTGATGACCTCAGTCTGGTACGCCTTGCTGAGTGTTTCGCTGATTGCCAGGCAAAGCGCCAGGATGGCAATAATCAATGCTACTTTTTTATTCGACGGATCAATGTGTGCATGTTCTGACATAGTGTGAAATATTTCCTGTTAAATCGGATAAGTACCAGGTAACAAGAGGCTCTTGTCGACGGTTTCGATATCGGTATGGCCGCAGAAGGCCATGGTGAGATCGAGTTCTTTGTGCAAAATTTCGAGTACCTTTGTCACGCCAGGCCCACCCATGGCGCCTAGGCCGTATAAAAAGGCGCGGCCAATGTAACAACCCTGTGCGCCCAGCGCGCGTGCCTTCAGGACATCCTGACCGCTCCGCACGCCACCATCCATGTGGACTTCGATCTGTTTGCCCACTGCATCGACAATGGCGGGCAAAGACTGGATGCTGGAGTTGGCGCCATCCAGCTGACGACCACCGTGATTGCTGACGATCAGCGCATCGGCGCCGCTATTGAGCGCCATGCGTGCATCTTCGACATCCTGGATGCCTTTGAGAATCAGTTTGCCACCCCAGAGTTTCTTGATCCATTCGACGTCACTCCAGTTCAGCGCGGGGTCAAATTGCGAGCTCGTCCATTCGCTGAGCTTGCTCATGTCCGTCACGCCTTTGACATGGCCGACAATGTTGCCAAACTGTCTGCGAGGTGTGCCGAGCATACCCATCGCCCAGCGCGGCTTGGTTGCAATGTCGATCAGGTTGGCGAGGGTCATTTTTGGTGGTGCGCTCAAACCGTTTTTCAGGTCCTTGTGGCGTTGACCGAGGATTTGCAGGTCGAGTGTCAGTACCAGAGCCGAACAGTTTGCCGCTTTGGCGCGCTCAATGAGCCTTTCGATAAAGCCGCGATCTTTCATAACATACAGCTGAAACCAGAAAGGATGGCCGTCCGTACCTTTAGAGACATCTTCGATCGAGCAGATGCTCATGGTCGACAAGGTGAAAGGAATGCCGAAGGCTTTGGCTGCGCGGGCGGCAAGGATTTCGCCATCAGCATGTTGCATGCCTGTCAAACCCGTTGGCGCAATGGCGACAGGCATAGCGACCCGCTGGCCAATCATTGAGGTGACGGTCGAGCGGTGTTCCATATTGACCAGGATGCGTTGACGTAGCTTGATCTTCTGGAAGTCGCTTTCATTCGCCCGGTAAGTGCTTTCAGTCCAGGAGCCAGAGTCCGCGTAGTCATAAAACATGCGAGGCACACGTTTTTTAGCGATGATGCGCAAGTCTTCAACGTTGGTAATGACGGTCATGGTCTGTTCTCTCCGGGACAAATGATGTTATTTTTCGTGAGGCAAGTTTAACGGGCATTGTTAGTTCCCGCAGCGCGCACGTCCCAGCCTTTTTGCTGGATGAATGGGTTAGATTACCTCTTAATATTC
>CANBUF010000124.1 GCA_947372575.1 Alcaligenaceae bacterium
AGACGCATGGCCATCCCCTTTTATATGAATGGCCATGATGATATCTGAAGGCGTCAAACTTATCTTGTCATTTATGCAAACTTTTAACTATGCAGACTTATAGATAAGTGACTGTGCAGAAATCGACTGTGCGAAAATTTTGCGCTCGGTAAAAATATCAAACAGACGTTGCAGCGCAACAATATCGCTGGGTTTGACCTCGTTGTAATTGATATATCCACTGATTGGGACTTCTTTTGCCAACTCTCCATCGATCGGCGTAAAGCCCTTGAGGTAGGCATTCGCAGCCAGTCCTTGTTGACGGACAAAATCCACGCCAGCCGTATAGCCTTTAAGAAAGCCAGGCACCATCTCAGGCTTTTCTTTCAATGTCGTTGCGTTCAGTGCTGCCGCCCCGCCAATCCATGGCAGGTTATTGCCTAATACGTATTTGGTAATGACGCCTGCGCCCAGAGAGCGCGAGATCTTCTGCTGTTTACCGATCACTGCAGAAGGCTCCAGGACATAGGCCGCATCAATCTGACCGGATGCCAGCGCAGGCAATATCTGGGGAATAGGCAGCTCGATGACTTTTGCATCGGTGATTTTGTTACCTTCGAGGATCGCTTTGGCGAGTGTCACATTGTTGATTCCAGGCCCACAGGCGACCTTCTTGCCACCAAGCTCAGACACTGATTTGATCGTCGATTCAATTGGGACAATGATCTGGTCAAGCACAAACTCTTCATTCGCATAATTCATGCAGGTAAATTTGATTGATCCAGGCGCCTGGGCGTCTGCAAGTGCCAGCGCAGTGATTGCGACACCATTGGCACAACCATCCAGACGACCTGCAATCATTGCATCGACGACCTGATTCGGACTTGCGAATTTGACCGCCTCGACAGCGACACCCGCTGCTTTAAATAAACCCCGCTCCATCGCAGCGTAAAAAGGTAAACCTGCAGACAAAGGCCAATAACCGATCATCAGTTTCTTTTCTTGTGCAAAGACAGGTGCCCCAATGCCAGCCAGACTCAGGCCTAAACCGGTTTTGGCAGCCATCGCCAATACTTGACGACGTGAAATATTTGATTGACTCATGATTGCTCCATTGCTTGATATCTTTAACCAAAGCAATTGGCATGCCAGGCCTACACAGGATCACCTCAGGCAGACAACCAGATTTAACAGACGAAAACGCACCAAAAATGTGCGGCCTTGTCGTCAAACGGAGCGATCGCACCAGCTCGACTCCATACTATTGCACACACACCCATACATAACAGTGCCCATCCTGAATGGCTTTGCTGTAACCCTCCATTTTGCAATCACCTCGATCTTCTGCATTAAGATTGCGAATACTCAAAAGAACCATATCATTCAAGTCAAGCAATGAAACAACTTTTTCAGAACAGGCAAGGAGCTATTCACAGTGACGTGCTGTGGATCTACAGTGTCATTCTGGTGCTGAACATTGTGGCCTGGTCTAGTGCGCTCTTCGTATTTCAGAATCATCCCCTGTTGTTAGGCACGGCCCTGCTGGCTTTTGGATTAGGGTTGCGACACGCCGTGGATGCGGATCATATTGCAGCGATCGACAATGTCACACGCAAACTGATGTATGACGACCAGCGTCCCATCGCTGTAGGGTTTTGGTTTGCTCTGGGGCACTCAACGGTTGTCGTACTTGTCTGTCTGGCAATTGTCTGGGCAACCTCAGCCATCACAGATTACTTTCAGGATATAAAAGAAATCGGCGGACTCATCGGAACGATCGTCTCTGCGGGTTTCCTATTCATCATCGCGGCAATCAATGCGTTCATTCTCCGGTCTGCGTTTCGCACGTGGAGCGCATTCAAGCGGACAGGGCACTACGAAGTAGAGCAATTTGATCTGAATGCTTCGGGAGCAGGCTTACTGACGCGTTTTCTCAGACCTGTTTTCAAGCTGATCAATCGTAGCGGGCACATGTTTCCACTCGGCTTTCTCTTTGGACTCGGATTCGACACCGCAAGTGAAATTGCATTGCTCGGGATCGCGGGTACGCAGTCAACGGCAGGGCTTTCAGCCTGGACGATTATGATTTTCCCGTTGCTGTTCAGTGCAGGCATGACGCTTGTTGATACCCTCAACGGACATCTGATGATTGGCGCTTATGGCTGGGCGCAAATTCAACCGCAACGCAAGCTCTACTACAACATGACGATTACGCTGCTCTCTGTGGTCATGGCCTTAGGTATTGGAGTGACAGAGGTCATCTCACTGCTTTCCAGCAAGCTCAATCTTCAGGGAGTAGTCGTGCAGGCGGCAGACATCATCTCTGTGCATTTTGCAATGATTGGCTACGGGGTCATCGGACTTTTTATCGTGCTGTGGACGACATCGATGTGGATCACAAAACTCAAGCCTAAGCATGTCTGACAGACCAACTTAGACCGATTGGACCGTGGCTCAACGTAAACAGATTGGATCGCGCCTCATTTCGACACTGGAGGTACGGCCAGGACTTGATGCGATAAGTATGCGCCGTCAGGTGTAACGTGAACCAAAACCATACCGCCGACGCTCACGACCTCACCCGTAAACGCCTGAATATTGACGTGATGCGTCACCAGAATAAGTGGAATGGATTTATTTTCAAGCAGTTTTGTTGCAATCATTTTTTGCAACGCAACGGTCTGCGTCTGATTTAGACGCGCATCATCAAAGAATGACCCTAGCGACGGATCAATCAGAACCGGACCTTTATCCATCAATTTTGCCGTATCGAGGCAACGGCACCAAGCGCTACTCATCATTCTGGCTCGAACAACCCCCTGCTGTGCCAACCACTTCCCCATCAGCACAGACTGGGTCCGCCCCACCTCGCCCAGATTGCGTTGTGTCGCACAGTCATCCAGCCGATATCCAGGAGGATCGCCAAAGCCTGGGGCATCGGCATGACGAATCAACAAAACATGCTGGCCATCTGTTAAATCGTCAATCAGAGCCGCGCAGCAAGCAGAGCCCGAGAGTCCTAAGACGCAAAGGAGTATGAAGAGGAATTTACGCACGATAGAGATTTGTGAAAAGTTTTATTCAGCCTTCGGATTGGGCTGCAATCCCTTTACGGATTAACGCATCCACAAGCTCATTCATACTGATCTGACGCGATAAAGCCAGAGCATGGAGCTCGGCTGCGAGTTGCGCATCAAGCTTGACGGCAAAAGGAATTAATCCCTTAGCCTGATCAAGCTTTCTTTGCTCCTTGCGGTCAATCACGCCACCTTGCGCGAAACGATCGGGTGTTCCGGCCTGTTTGAGTTTGCCATCAATCTTGAGGCCTAAATTCTTGTAAAGATCAGTTTTTTTCATACTCCACTGTACATCCGAATACAGATGAACAGTGAATATGCCCATTTTTAGGGCAAAACCGACCTAAACAAGTGCAACTTAAGACCTTAGGTCGCGAGTTGACGTAATTTCAGGTGACGTATCCACTGGGTAAACAGGACAACGCCAAAACCGACAAAGCCAAGCAAATCCGTCGTAAGCGAGGGATATGCCAGCGCCACACCTGCTACCACCATCACAATCCGCTCAAACAAGTTGGTCTTTTCAATAAACCAGCCCTGCAACCCACCAGCCAGACAGATCACACCAACAATCGCAGTAAAGGTCGTCCAGGCGATCTGTACCCAATCGGCCTGCATCAATGCTTTCATCGAGCCCATCAACAACAGGCCTGAGCCTGACGTATCAAGTGTAAACATGAAAGGCACCAGAATGGCAGGCGCCACATACTTCCAGGTCTGCATCGTGGTTTTGTAGGGATCGCCTTTGCAAATCGCTGCTGCTGCAAAAGGAGATAACGCCGTCGGAGGTGATACTTCCGAGAGGACCGCATAATAAAAAATAAACATGTGTGCAGCAAAGGCTGGTACACCGAGGTTAATTAATGCGGGAGCGGCAATCACCGCGCAAATAATATAGGACGCTGTGACAGGTACGGCCAGTCCGACCACCCAGACGACCAGTCCGGTGTAAATGGTAGTCAACAATAATGAGCCACCTGCGTACTCAATCACAATCGAACTGAACTTCAGCCCCAGGCCTGTGAGCGTGACTGTGCCCACGATCAACCCTGCGCCCGCGCAGGTCACAGCAATCGCCAGCACACCCGTTGTACCTGCGGCCAGGGCTTTGACAAAATTAGACTGATACAGACCGCTCCAGAAGGGCTCCTTGCCTCTGATCCAGTCATAGGAAAAAACAGCCGTGTCCTTTCGCAGCATACTGCTTGCCGCTGAGACAACTGTTGCCCAGAACACCGACATGGTTGGAGAAAAACCATACAGCATGAATATGACGATCGAAATCAGTGAGAAAAAATGAAACCAGTATTTTTTAGTCAGCGCCCAGGCACTCTCTGCCGATTCAAAATGAATATTTTTCATTCCATACTTGCGCACATCGATTTCAACCATGACAAACAGACCAAGGTAAAAAAGGATGGTTGGGATGCAAGCCATCAGCAAAACATCGAGATAGGATATCTTTAGAAAATCTGCAATCAAAAAGGCTGCGGCACCAAGCACAGGAGGAGAAATAATCGCCCCCAGACCGCCTGCAGCCAATAGGCCACCTGCGGCATTGCGCTCGTAACCAACTTTTTCAAGCATGGGAGCAGCAACGGACCCAACTGTGACCGTCGTCGCGACGCCCGAACCTGAAGGCCCTCCAAGCAAAAAGGATGACAGGACAATCGTGCGGCCCACACCGGAGGACTTTCCACCCATCGCGGCAAAGGAAAAATCAATGAAAAATTTACCTGCGCCTGTGAATTGAAGAAAGGCGCCAAATATTGTGAACAGGATAATCAGGGTTGCCGACACATCGACTGCCGTACCAAAAATTCCCTCCAGTGTCATGTACATATAGCCGACTAGGCGATCCAGGTCGTAGCCTTTGTGCGTCCAGGGAGCGGGCAGATAGTTGCCATACAGTGCATACAAGATAAACAGCACTGTGACAGACACCAGAATCAGTCCATTTGTGCGACGCACGGCTTCAAGAATCAGCAGAATAAAAACGACACCTACTGCCACATCCATATGATTCGGCGAAGTATTACGATCGGCAAAATCATCCCCGCCACTGAGGATGTAATACACAATGAAGATCGCCGCCAGTGCGCACACGACATCCCACCACATCAGGCGGTTCTTAAAATAGTTTGATAATGGAAAACTCAAATACACCAGGAACAGCACCAAACCTACGTGTACCGTCCGTAATTCCTGTGTCGGTACAATTTCGTAGGCTGCATACAGATGGAACAACGATAGGGCGACGGCCACCAGCGTAATGAAGACAGCGAGGGGGCCTCTGTAATCATTTGCATCGCCCTCTTCCTGCTTGATGAAAGCTTCGAGCTGTTCCTGCGTGACGTCGGCAATCGCGGCGGTCTGAGTCATTGTTCTATCCAAGAAATGCGCACACCATTTGTGTGCTCAATCAAAAGCATGATGAAGTAGCAGATTTAGTCGAGCTTGATACCTTTTTCATTCAGGTATTTCACAGCGCCTGGATGAAAGGGAATCGGGGTCGATGCTGACTTCTGGTCATTGATCGACAGCGTCGCGTATTCTTGGTGTGTACGAACAAGCTCATCCTTATTATCAAAGATGGCTTTCACGATATTGTAGGCTTGCGCATCGGGCATATTGCCATTAACCACCAGAATATTGGCAACCGAAGCAATCTGATTATCCTGAGGCATACCGCTATACGTTGCTTTAGGAATCACATCTTTGAAATACAGATTCCCGTATTTCTTGTTCATGATGTCAACTTCATCGGCATGGTCAATCATCGCGATCTTCATGCCTGGGCTATTCGCCAGATCAGTCACTGCTGCAGTTGGCAAGCCACCCACCCAGAAAAAAGCTTCGATCTTGCGATCTTTAATGGCATTGACCGACTCCGACACACTCAATCGCTCACGCCTGACATCCTTATCCTTGTCCAGTCCCGCTGCTTCGAGCAGTCGAAAAGCCATGACTTCCGTAGCACTTCCAGGCGCCCCAGTACTGATACGTTTACCCTTGAGGTCTTTCATGGTTTTAATGCCAGTCGCCTCAACCGTCACCACGTGCATACGGTTTGGATACAGGATTAAAAGCGTCTTGAGATCGACTTTTTTACCTTTGAATTTCCCATCGCCATCCAGTGCATCCTTGGCCGCATCCGCCATCGTGAACGCGAGATAAGGTTTGCCTGAGTTGATCAGATTCAGGTTATCGACTGAGCCGCCCGTGACCTCGGCCGTGGCCGACATCCCTGCAACATGTTTGGACAAGACGGAGGCGAGTCCCCC
>CANBUF010000125.1 GCA_947372575.1 Alcaligenaceae bacterium
GCCCCCGTGAATAATCCTAAAATTGCAATTGCGGTCATTGTAGAAAATGCTGGCTGGGGTGGAAGTTTTGCCGCACCGATTGCCCGGAAAGTCATGGATGCCTGGCTGGCAGGCGAGGCGACACGCGACCCAAAGCCGGTAGCCGCTGCTTCTGCGGAGCCGGTGCGATGAAATATATCCTTGCACTCCTGACGCGATTTGTTCAGGCCATAGACTGGCCTCTCATGCTTATCCTCATTATCCTGGCATCCGTGGGCATGCTGGTCATGCAGTCTGCTGTTGGCGGGACTGACTGGCGTTTTGCCGATCAAACACGTAATTTCATTGTGGCCTTAACTGCGATGTGGGTAGTTGCTTTGACTCCGCCACACATCATCATGCGTTTTGCGGTGCCATTCTATGTGGTGGGTCTGGTTTTGTTGCTGGGTGTGTTCTTTGTTGGAGACACCAGCAAAGGCGCTACGCGCTGGCTGAATCTTGGTTTTACACGTATCCAGCCTTCTGAAATGATGAAAATCGCCGTACCCTTGATGCTAGCCTGGTACTTCCAGAAGCGCGAAGGTGCGTTGAATGTCATTGATTTTCTGGTTGCACTGCTATTGCTGATTGTGCCTTGCCTGCTGATTATCAAACAGCCCGATTTAGGCACTGCTATGCTGGTGTTTGGCGCAGGATTTTTCGTGATTTATTTTGCTGGACTGTCATTCAAGTTTTTGATCCCTGTCATGATTGCCGGTGTGGTCGCGATTGGCGCGGTGGTTGCGTATCAGGATGATTTATGTGCGGATGAGTTTAATTGGGTGGTTTTGCATGACTACCAAAAGCACCGCATCTGCACGCTTCTGGACCCGAGTACTGACCCGTTGGGCAAGGGTTTTCATACGATCCAGTCCACCATCGCGGTCGGGTCGGGCGGCGTGTATGGAAAAGGTTATATGAACGGGACCCAGACGCATCTGGACTTTATTCCCGAGCGCACGACTGATTTTATTTTTGCGGTCTTCTCCGAAGAGTTCGGACTCTATGGCGGCGTGACCCTATTGCTGTTGTATTTGATTCTCCTTGCCCGCGGATTAACGATTGCCGTACGTGCGCGCACACATTTCAGTCGACTGCTGGCAGGCAGTCTCACGATGGTGCTCTTCATTTATGTCTTTGTGAATATTGGCATGGTGACGGGGATTTTGCCGGTTGTCGGGGTGCCGTTACCACTGTTGAGTTATGGAGGAACGGCCCTGCTTACGATCGGTATCGCCTGCGGCATGCTGATGAGTATCAGTAAGTACAGGCCACCTGCACCTTAACCCTATACCTCGGGTGTTTCGCCCCAAATGAGCTCGATGCGATCTTTACGCTTTCAACACTTCCTTGAGCGCGCTACAGCGCTAAGCCCTTAAGTCAACAAGCTATCGGCAAGCAGCCCGTCGAGTAGTTTACGAACCGGCGCGGGCATCCCTAGCGATGCAAGCTCAGAGAGGGGAATCCAGCTTGCCGCGATGTTTGGTGTTGGAACCTTAAAAACAGCAGTTCGGGCATGGACGAGCACAGGTTGAATTGTGAGCCGATAATGGGTAAACGTATGTAAAAAAGGCGATAACTGCTGAATTTGACTGGCCTGAGCCCCAAACAGCGCACAACCGCTTTCGGCGTCCAGCTGTGCATCAAATTCAGGCAGACTCCAGAGCCCACCCCAGATCCCTGAGTCAGGTCGCTGCTCCAGCAAGATTTTTGCGCTGTGCGCGACGATCAACATGTTGATACTGCGCTCTGGCAGGGCCTTGCGTGAGCGTGGCCAGGGCAGTTCGTCGCAACGGCCCTGGGCAAAGGCTGCGCAACCTGTTTTCAGTGGACAGGCCAAGCATTGGGGACGGGCACGGGTACAGACGGTCGCGCCGAGATCCATCAATCCCTGGGTATAGGCCGACATCATGTCCGGATCACGCCGCACCTGCGCGGCAGTGGGGAGCTCATCACGTGCGTGTTGCCAGAGTTGTTGTTCAATCACCCGCGTCGTGGGATCTCCGTCTACCGCAAAATAGCGCGCCAGAACGCGCTTGACGTTGCCATCGAGAATGGCGGCTCTTTCTGCATAACAAAAGGACGCGATCGCAGCCGCAGTTGAAGGGCCAATCCCCGGCAAGCTCGCCAGGCCTGCGGCATCGGGTGGGAACTCGCCATTCCAATCGCGCATGACTGCTTGTGCACAGGCATGCAGGTTACGTGCTCGGGCGTAATATCCAAGCCCTGCCCAGAGTGCCATCACCTCTTGGGCGGGGGCAGTCGCCAGACTCGCGACATCAGGAAAACGGCTTAAGAATGCTGCGTAGTAGGGCATCACCGCTGTGACTTGCGTTTGTTGCAGCATGATTTCAGACAACCATACACGGTAGGGGTCATGAGTTTGCTGCCAAGGTAGGCCATGGCGGCCATGTACGCGTTGCCAGGCAACCAGTCGGGATGCGATTTTCATGCTGTGCATTATGCCTGTAATGTCATCGGTGGTAAGCATGCGCGATTAGGGCTTGCGGGAATCGACCATGCGGGGTTAAAAAGTATAAAAATAGATAAGAAATGTGTATATTGAGAGGACAACCGGAGCCGTTCCATTTCTTCACGAGAGAGACAGGAAACACCCTTCCGGAAGTTCGCTACCCACAAGGAGTCGAGACAAATGAATGCCCCGCTTTCAACTGAGCAACTGAGTGCTCTGAACACTGTCACGCTTGATGACAAGTATGTCCTGCCAACAGGCTACGCCTGGATGAGCGGCATCCATGCACTGGTTCGTCTGCCTATGAATCAGCGCATCCGCGATCTGCGTGCTGGCCTCAATACCGCAGGGTTTATTTCCGGATACCGCGGCTCGCCTCTGGGCGGTGTAGATCAGAATCTCTGGAAAGCATCCAAACACCTGGCTGAGCATCATGTCGTATTTCAACCTGGTGTCAACGAAGACCTCGCCGCCACTTCTGTGTGGGGTTCTCAACAGGTCAATATGTTTGCGGGCGCGCAATATGATGGCGTCTATGGCATGTGGTACGGCAAAGGTCCTGGGGTCGATCGCTGCGGTGATGTCTTTAAACACGCAAACGCAGCGGGGACGTCCCGTCATGGCGGTGTGCTGGTGGTGGCTGGCGATGATCATCCGGCTAAGTCCTCTACGCTGCCACACCAGAGTGACCATATCCTGAAAGCCTGCGGCATTCCCGTGCTTTTCCCCGCAAGCGTGCAAGAGGTGATCGACTACGGCATGCTTGGCTGGGCCATGAGCCGCTATGCAGGTGTCTGGGTCGGCATGAAATGCATTACCGATATTGTCGAGGTGTCCGCATCGGTCGAGGTTGATCCGGATCGCGTCAGTCTGGTATTGCCGCAGGATTTTATTTTGCCGCCTGATGGCTTGAATATCAGACTGCCTGATACACCGCTTGCACAAGAAGCACGACTGCTGGACCATAAGCTGTATGCCGCGTTGGCCTATGCGCGTGCAAATGGACTGAATCGTGAACTCTGGCATGTGCCAGATCATGCTGCACGCTTTGGCATTATTACCTCAGGCAAGGCTTATCTGGATACCACCCAGGCGCTGATTGATCTGGGATTGACTTCGGAGGTTTGCCAGAGGATTGGGTTGCGGTTATTCAAAGTCGGCATGGTCTGGCCACTCGAGTCGACGGGTCTGCTTCGCTTTGCCGAAAATCTGGATGAAATACTGGTCGTTGAAGAAAAGCGTCAGGTGCTTGAATACCAGGTTAAAGAAGAATTATTTGGCTGGATCGGTCGTGGTAAAAAAATTCCGCGCGTTGTTGGTAAATTCGATGATAAGGATGGTGGCGAATGGGCCGTGCCTCAAAGCCCCTGGCTGCTCCCCGCACATTTTGAATTCTCTCCTTCGATGGTGGCCAAAGCCATCGCAACGCGCCTGTTGCGCATGACTCTGCCAGACGATGTCCGGGCAGGGATCGCTGCCCGCTTGCTGTTCATCGAGGCGCGCGAGCGCGAGCTGGCCAAACCTCGGGTTGTGACGGAACGCAAACCCTGGTTTTGCTCGGGCTGTCCGCATAACACTTCAACTAAAGTGCCTGAGGGCTCTCGTGCGATGGCGGGGATCGGTTGCCACTATATGTCGATCTGGATGGATCGCAGCACCGATGTGTTTACCCAGATGGGGGGCGAGGGCGCGCCCTGGATTGGACAGGCGCCATTTACGAGTGAAAAGCATGTCTTTGTGAATCTGGGCGATGGGACGTATTACCACTCTGGGTTGCTTGCGATTCGCGCAGCGGTTGCAGCCAAGGTCAGCGTGACCTACAAAATTTTATTTAATGACGCTGTAGCCATGACGGGCGGGCAGCCGGTAGATGGTCCAATTTCAGTGCCCATGATTGCGCGACAGGTTGCGGCCGAAGGTGTTGAAAAAATTGTCGTGGTCACCGATGAGCCAGAAAAGTATGCAGGGATAACGGATTTGCCACAGGGCACGCCTGTGTTGCATCGCGATCAGCTCGATGCGGTACAGAAGGAATTGCGCGAGTGGCCTGCCACCTCGGTCATGATTTATGACCAGACGTGTGCCACAGAAAAACGGCGCCGCAGAAAGCGCAATGCCTATCCGGATCCAGCAAAGCGCGTGGTGATTAATCACCGCGTCTGTGAGGGTTGTGGCGATTGTTCAACGCAATCGAACTGTCTGTCGATTGAACCTCTGGAAACAGAGCTGGGTCGCAAACGGCTCATTAACCAATCGAGTTGCAATAAGGACTACTCTTGCCTGAAAGGTTTCTGTCCGAGTTTTGTGACGGTTGAGGGCGGCAAGTTGCGTGCGCCAAAGACGCAGCAAGGCTTGTCGCATGATGCGTATGGATTGCCCGATCCGCTTTTGCCTGCGCTGGAGCATGCTTATGGCGTCTTTATTGCAGGTATAGGTGGTACGGGTGTGGTGACGATCGGACAGCTGCTTGGAATGGCCGCGCATCTCGAAGGCAAGGCCGGGTCGGTGCTAGACATGGCGGGTCTGGCTCAAAAAGGTGGTGCCGTGCATTCTCATGCGGTGATCGCACGTACCTCAGAGGACATCCATAACACGCGCATTGCCATGGGCTCTGCCGATCTGGTGTTGTGCGGCGATCTAGTCGTGGGTTCAAGTCCGGATGCGGTCTCGCGCATGCGTCCGGGCCATACACGAACATTGCTCAATGCTGACGTTTCGCCGACGGCGGCCTTTATCAGTAACCCGAATTGGTCCCTTGCGGGGGGCGCGCTCAAGCATGAAATCGAACAGGCCTGCGGGGAAGGGCGAATCGCAACCATCGATGCGTCCGAGCTCGCCGTCAAGTTGCTCGGGGATGCGGTGTATGCCAACCCCCTGATGATGGGCTATGCCTATCAAAAGGGTTGGCTGCCATTGCACCACAGCTCGCTTGAACGAGCGATGGTGCTCAATGCGGTGCAGGTTGAGAAGAATATCGAGGCCTTTAACTGGGGCAGGCGTATTGCCTATGAACCTGGCGTGACGCAAGCAATGTTTGAGCCGGGCCATGCACAGAGTGATCCGGCACCGCATGGCGCTGAGGTGATAGAGCTTAAACGTTCTGGCAATGCCTTTGAGCAGCTGCGTGACCATCGCGCAGGCTTGCTCAAGGACTATCAGAACGAGGCCTATGCAGCCCGCTATCTGGATCTGGTGAATGCTGTGGCCAAAGCTGAGCAGCAGGCCTGTGGTTCAACCCGGCTCTCCATTGCTGTCGCACGTCACGCTTATAAACTGATGGCCTATAAAGATGAGTATGAAGTCGCCAGACTCTATACCGATGGAGAGTTTTTGCGTCAGCTGGAGCAGCAGTTCGAGGGGGACTGGACTCTGCGGTTTTACCTGGCCCCACCCATATTTGCCAAGCATGACTCGAAGGGTCATTTGATTAAAAAACCTTTTTCTGCACGGATGCTCTGGGTATTCAACGTGCTGGCACGGTTAAAATTTTTACGCGGATCTGCGTTCGATCCTTTTGGCTATACGGCAGAGCGTCGCGCTGAGCGGGCGCTGGTGAGCGAATACTTCAGGACGATAGGCAGTCTCATTGATAGGTTGTCAGACAAGACGCTGAACGCTGCGATCGCGATTGCCAATGTCCCTGAAGAAATTCGAGGGTCTGGACATATCAAGGATCAGGCGATGCTACGTGCCCAGTCTCTCCGAGAGCGTTTTATGAATGAGTTTGATGCGGCAGCACGAAGCGATGATCTGGGGCGCGCTGCCTGAGTTGCGTGAGGACTAAAACCGGGTGTTGCGCTGGACTGACCACCGTGCGGACAA
>CANBUF010000126.1 GCA_947372575.1 Alcaligenaceae bacterium
ATCGTGGACTATTACGCCTCAGCACTCGTGGCCGCAGGCGTCTCTTCTGCGTTGTTTGAACGAGAACGCAGCGGTGAAGGTCAATTCGTTGGTGTATCGTTGCTCACTGCGGCACTCACGCTTCAGTCTGCCAGACTCATCTGGGCTCAGGGCGAAGGTCGCGAGGTGGGACGCGATATGCGTTCGGGTGGAATCACGGGACTGCATCCTACGCGCGAAGGCTATCTGTATATCTCGGCCAACACAGCGCATTTCTGGCAGGCCTTGTGTAAAAAAGTAGGCCTTGAACAGCTGGCAGCGAATGAACGCTTTGACACGGTTCGCAAGCGTGCCCTGCACCATCAGGAAATCATTCCACTGCTGCACCAAGCGCTCGCCGCGCGCACTGCCCTCGAATGGGAAGCGCATTTTGGTGAAGAAGTCCCCTGCTCTGCTGCCAGAACTGTTGAAGACATGTTCGATCATCCGCAAGTGCTGGATCAGGACATGATTGGCGAGTTCAATCATCCTGTTGTCGGTCAATATCGAGGACTCAAACGCACCATCAGATTTGGCCGCACACCGGGCCCAGATCCCTTTACCGCACCCACACTCGGTCAACACACCGAAGCTGTTAAGGCAGCGATCTTGCCTCACCTATCCACTGATTCATCCAAACACTGATTCATCCAAATGACAATTCCCAATACATCCGGTGTTGCACACCCAAAGCTGACCATTCCCGACAATGCCTGTGATGCACACATGCATATTTATGACGCAAAGTTCCCCCAGGCCGCAGATGCCGCAGCGCTGCATGCCGCAGCTTCAGTTGAAGAATACCGACTCTTACAAAAACGACTGGGTACGACACGCACCGTTGTTGTGACCCCACGCAACTATTACACCGACAACCGGGTCACACTCGATGCAATTGAACGGCTCGGACATGCCAATACCCGAGGCGTTGCGGTCCTGCGTGCAGACGTCACAGATGCGACCTTACGCACTTTACATGACGGTGGTATCAGAGGGATTCGTTTTTCGCTCTATACCCCTGCGAATGCAGCGGCGACTTTCGAAATGGTCGAGCCCTTAGCCGCACGGATTCACGAAATGGGCTGGCACGTGCAATTACACTGGACGGCAGACCAGATTGCTGCTCACGAAGACATGCTGATGCGCCTGCCCTGCACGATCGTGTTTGATCATATGGGCAGACTCCCTCAGCCACAAAGTATTGCCCATCCGGGTCATGCGATTATCAAACGCCTGCTTGACCGTGGCCATACCTGGGTCAAGCTCTCTGGTCCATATCTGGATTCAAAACTTGGACGTGCGGGCGACTATAGAGATATTGATGCGGTTGCGCAAAGCTGGATTACGGCGGCGCAAGACCGAATGGTATGGGGGAGCGACTGGCCGCATCCGACTGAGAACGACAAGCCCGATGATGCTGCCTTACTTGATCTGCTCGGACGTTGGACATCCGAGGCTTCGATCATCCAAAAAATACTGGTCGACAACCCCGCTCAGTTGTACGCCTTCGGCAAGGACTAAGCCGAAACGCTCGCCGCGAGAACTGGCCTCAGGCGCTGGGCCGCCTCGCGGATCATCAGCTCCGTACTGGCCCAGTCAACACAGGCATCGGTGACTGAACAGCCGTAGGTCATTTTGCTCACATCAGATTGAATGGGCTGATTACCTGCGACAAGATTCGACTCAATCATCACGCCAACAATCGAACGGTTGCCCGCCACGATCTGACTGACGACGTCAGACATCACCAGTGGTTGCAACTCAGGTTTTTTATAGCTATTGGCGTGTGAGCAATCCACGACGATGTTGGGTACCAGCTTGGATTTTTGCATGGCTTGCTCAGCCAAGAGCACCGAAACAGTATCGTAATTGGGACGGCCATCGCCTCCTCTCAACACCAGATGACCGTAAGGATTACCGGTTGTATGAACGATCGAGACCTGGCCATCACTATTGATACCAAGGAAACGGTGTGGTCTGGCTGCCGAGAGAATGGCGTTAATCGCTATCGAGACATCGCCATTCGTACCATTTTTAAAGCCAACAGGTGTCGATAGGCCTGAAGACATTTCGCGGTGCGTCTGGGATTCAGTCGTGCGCGCACCAATTGCATTCCATGCAATCAGGTCCCCCAGATACTGAGGCGAAATCGGATCAAGCGCCTCAGAGCCTGCAGGCAAGCCAAGTTCATTGATCTGCAACAAAAACTTGCGCCCCAGGCTAATCCCTTCGTCAATCCGGAAGGAATCGTCCATATGCGGGTCATTGATATATCCTTTCCAGCCTACCGTTGTTCGTGGCTTTTCAAAATAGACACGCATGACAATCAGCAGAACGTCGGATACTTCATCGGCAAGTACTTTTAACTTGCGCGCATAATCAAGTCCCGCGACGGGATCATGAATCGAACAGGGACCGACTACAACAAAACGTCGTTTATCCGAGCCCGTGAGAATCTTGATCATCTCTGCACGCCCTTTTTCGACAGTCGTAGCTGCACGATCACTTAAAGGCAGTGCGGTCATAACAGCATCCGGAGTCGGCATCGAGTGAAATGCGGCGATATGAAGGTTGTCAATCGTTGGGTGTGCAGAGGCGTTTGTCATAATCGAAAGGGCAGCTCAAAAAGGCATCGAGGAAAAGATTCTAATACACTCGTGCCCATGAACCCCTCTCGAAGAATTGCTCATCTGGATATGGATGCTTTTTTTGCATCTGTGGAATTGCTGAGCTTTCCGGAACTCAAAGGCCTGCCAGTCGTGGTTGGCGGGAGAAATGCCACGGCAACAGCTGAGAACGCACAAGGGCAAAGAGAGTTCTTGCGCCTGCGACACTATGCAGGGCGCGGCGTGGTGACCACCTCGACCTACGAAGCCCGTAGTCTGGGAGTATTTTCTGGCATGGGGTTGATGAAGTCTGCAATCCTGGCACCTGACGCCATTCTGTTGCCTGCCAATTTCGAAGCTTATCGTCACTATTCGCGCTTATTTAAAGCGGCCGTCCTGAGCGTCACCCCACAAGTCGAAGACCGGGGCATTGATGAGATCTATATTGATCTGACGCAAATTGATCTCCCCACGCTGGCGCTTGCGAAACGCATTAAACAAGCTGTACTGGACGCAACCGGGTTGACCTGCTCAATCGGCATCAGTCCAAACAAGCTGCTCTCGAAGATTTGTTCGGATCTGGACAAGCCTAATGGCATCACTATTTTGTCTGCAGCAGAAATTCAAACACGTATCTGGCCGCTCGCCGCAAAAAAAATCAACGGGATTGGGCCAAAAGCCAACCAGAAACTCGCAAGCCTGAACATCCATACAATTGGTGAACTGGCCGCAGCACCTGTGGAATTGCTTGTCGCTGAGTTTGGACGTGCAACCGGTCTTTGGCTCAATCGAGCTGCGCACGGCATCGACGAACGAGAAATTGTCACTGAGTCTGAGCCCAAGTCCCTGAGCCGGGAGACGACCTTTGAGCGGGATCTGCATGTCAAACATGATCGCAGCAGATTGACAGAGATTTTTACCGATCTCTGTATGCGACTGGCCAATGATCTGGCACGTAAAGGCTACGCGGCACGCACGATTGGCATCAAGCTCAAATATGCAGACTTTAGCGTGGTCACAAGGGATTTCACCTTGCCAAGCGACATCTCAGAGGGCGCCGCGATCAGGCAAGCTGCCGGGGAATGCCTGCGGCGTGTGCCTTTACAACAAAAAATCAGATTGCTCGGTGTGCGAGCTGGCAATCTTTCACCCTTGAACAAAGAGCATGCAGCGGTTGTTGATGAGCAAGTCGATCTGCCTTTTTAAGTCTAATCTCGAATTTTCAGCGCTTTTCCACCTGTTTTCAGTCTTTTCAGACCATCGAAATCATTGCTAAGCCTATTTCGTATAACAAAGTCGATTAAACAACTAAAACGTAATAAGCAAAGAAAAAATCGTTCTTTGACCATTCGCGCTGCAGGACCTAGCCTCTAGGGGTTCATCCATCTTGCCAGGTTCTACATGTATCAGCCGAATATCTTTGACACGACACGCCTGAAAGAGCGCGCCTCACAGCTCGCTGGTCAAATTGAGCGTAATCAGCAAGGCCTCTTGAGTGACGACCACCTCAAGCCCTTGCGTCTGCAAAATGGTCTGTACATTCAGCGCCATGCCCCCATGTTGCGTATCGCGATTGCCTATGGGATGCTCAACAGCCAGCAGTTGCGCGCCCTTGGTGACGTTGCACGGCGCTATGACCGAGGCTATGGACATCTGACCACCCGCCAAAACATGCAACTGAACTGGATTTCCCTGGACGACACACCTAAGGCACTTGCGGATCTGGCTGAAGTTGGGTTGCACGGGATCCAATCCAGTGGCAATTGCTTGAGAAACATCACCAGTGATGCACTTGCAGGGATTGCCCCGGAAGAAATTCTGGATCCGCGACCCTATGCGGAACTCCTGCGTCAGTGGAGCACCTTCCACCCCGAATTGTGTTTTTTGCCACGCAAATTCAAGGTAGCACTCACCGGCACACCGGAAGACCGTGCGCTTGTCCAAGTGCATGACCTGGCCTTCGAAGTCGTCGAGGCACACCCTCAGGCGGTCTTCAGGGTTCGAGTAGGAGGTGGGCTGGGACGCACACCGATACTTGGACCGGTTCTGCGCGATAAACTGGACTGGCAGGATTTATTAACCTATACGCACGCCGTCATGCGCGTTTATAACGAACTTGGACGCCGAGACAACCTGACCAAAGCACGCATTAAGATTCTTGTCCGTGCGGTCGGTATTGAAACATTCAAAGAAATGGTTGAAGAGGAATGGTCTCGCCTACGCCATGGTGTGCACCATCTTACGCAAACAGAGCTCGACCGTGTCAAACAAGCCTTTGTCGAGCCAGACTGGACGCGCGGTCAGTCACTGGACAACTTGGAGAATCAATTTTCTGGTCAGCAACAAGAGCGCTGGAATCACTGGCTCAAACGCAATCGTCTGCCACATCGCCATGCGGGCTACGCTGCTGTTCTGATTCCGCTCAAGGATACCCATCGCGCACCAGGCGATGCCACGAGCGACGAAATGGACGCCATCGCAGAGATTGCAGACCGTTTTAGCCAAGGTTACCTGCGAGTCAGTCATACCCAGGACTTTGTTTTGCCTGCGGTCATTGAAAGCGACTTACCCGCCTTATTCGAAGCACTACAGGCGATCAACCTGCATCATGCGGTTGGGGGTCTGATCGGTGCGATGGTAGCCTGTCCCGGGGGTGATTTTTGCGCACTGGCCAACGCCAGGTCTATTCCAGTCGCAGAAGATATTGCTAGTCGTTTTGCTTCGCTCGATGCACAGGAAAACATCGGTCCACTCGATTTACGCATTTCAGGATGCATGAATAGCTGTGGCCATCATCACGTGGGTCATATCGGCATTCTCGGCGTAGACAAAGATGGGGCAGCGTTTTATCAAATGCTGCTTGGTGGACACTCTGGCCACGGTGCACCTGCAGCACTTGGGACCATTATCGGACGCGCCTTCGCGGAGAATGAAATCGCAGATGCCGTAGAAGAAGTCATTGACACCTATCTCGAGCAACGGCTCGCAGGTGAAACATTCCGCGAAGCGGTCGCACGCTTGGGCAAAGAGGTCTTCGCGGCCGCAGCCGAAGTCGTTCGCAAGCCGATAGCTCAACGCAACGATCAAGCTGAAGAAACATCCACAGGTGCAACAACATGAAAGTCTGGCTGGTTGGCGCGGGGCCCGGTGATCCAGAGCTCATGACACGCAAGGCCTGGCGACTACTGAGTCAGGCTGATGTCATCCTGCACGATGCTCTGATGGATGTCGAAGGGATGAAGCAAGCCGCACCCCAGGCGCAATGGATTGAAGTTGGCAAACGCTCTGGACGTCCCTCGGTTGAGCAGGCGTTCATCTGTCGCACGCTGGTCGGTTTTGCCAAACGCGGGTTACAGGTTGTGCGTCTCAAAGGCGGTGATCCTTCGATATTTGGTCGCGTCACAGAAGAAATCGAAGCCTGTCGAAACAACGACATTGAGATTGAAATCGTTCCGGGTGTGACTGCGGCTTGCTCTGCTGCGGCGGACCTGCAGAGTAGCCTGACCATGCGTGGCGTCTCCAGAAGTGTGGTGTTTGTCACCCCGCGTATCGGACGCCGTGAGACGGGAACTCCACTCGAATGGCTTGATGCAGCAATGGCTGCTGATACAGCAGTGTTCTACATGGCCGGTGCGCAAGCGCA
>CANBUF010000127.1 GCA_947372575.1 Alcaligenaceae bacterium
AGCGGATCTGAACATAGCCTTGCGAAATCGCTGTTTTATTCTTTGAGTGCGCAAACTCAGGGCATAAGGAATGATTTGCTTAGCCAACACAGTGCAGAGAAATTTAAAGTCACCCCAGTAACGTCTCCATAGATGAGGCTCTTCGAGGATACGCCAGAGCCATTCGACTCCTGTACGCTGCATCCAGACTGGTGCGCGACGCACAGTCCCCGCCGCAAAGTTGATCACAGCCCCCATATCGCAAATGACAGGTATAAGGAGAGTTGTCAGATTGTGTTCAATCCACTCCTGTGCTTTTTTAGCCTCCAATGCGACAACCAGAAAATCTGCCTGGGAATCATTGATGCCTGTGATGATTTCAGGCGTGCTCATGTCTAAAACTGAGCCAAAACCTGGCATGTCGAAGCCCACACAGCGCATATTGGTAGACTGGGCGTTCAATTGCTCCGCTGCAGTTTGGGCCGCTTGTGGTGGGCCACCAAAAAAATAGACTTTGATCGGGTTACGGTCCGGACTTCGGGCTTCGCGACTCAGATGATCATACAGATCTGAACCTGATACACGCTCTGGTAGTCCCATTCCTAATAATTTCGACAGCCAGATCAGGGGCATCCCATCTGCAATACACAAGTCACTATCAAGCATGGATTGCCTGAAGTCTGAATCATGCAGACTCTGAACCAGAAAATTCAGATTGGGTGTAGTCAAAAACAAACGTGTACGTGATTGCACCGACTCATGTACGTACTCAATCGTGTCCTGAAGGGTCACGTCATCAAGCGGCAGGCCTAATAAACAAAACACGTCCCGCTGAAGTTGTCTGGGTTTCATGCAGACACCGTTGGAATCAAATATTCTCGTTTCATGCAGGTACCTGCGGGATGAAACACCCAATTAGCAGTGTGAGCACGTAGCCGGCAAGTAACCCCAGTGTGAATGCAGGCAACCACCAGGTTTCTGATTGAAAAGAAAACAATCCATGTTTCCATTTAAAGTACATACACAAGGGCCATGTTAAAAATTGCGCGAATACAACGGCTATGATCGCACCCCGCTCTTGCCCAAGATAAAAACCGATCGGAATAAAAACGACCAGGCCAACCGCCCGGATCACATTATTGACAGTCACCAGGTCTGGTCGATTCATCGCAAACATGAGTTGCTCAACGACTTGATACCGTAACCCAAGCATACACATCCCAAGCACCTGGAGCATCCAGCCTGCATCGTGGTAGCGTGCATCGTAGAGCCCCCAGACTACCCACTGCCCTGCCGTGAGCAGCCCGCCTGCCAGAATGCCAACGAACAGATCTGCAGACTGTTGCGCGCGCGCATAGGCACGAACAATTCCAAGCGAATCATTAAGCGCCAGACTCAGACTCGGAAAAATGACTCTCCCCAACAATGTTGAATATATCGCTGCAATCGCAGTGAGTAGCGCCGTAGCAATTGAAAAAATACCAAAATATCCGATCGAAAAATAATTACCAAAAATAATTTTTTCGCCATTGTCCGCCAGAAAACCGATAATTGATGATGCAAATATCCATTTTCCATAGTGAATGATTTCGTGTGCGCTCACGACATCCCAACAGGGTTTGCACCAGACGCCAGGCAGATACACATAGCTCAACACCACTCGGGTTGCTGAGGAGACTAACCATCCCCATAAAAGTCCCCACACCGACCCTGTTAGCCAAACAGTAAGAATGGTTACGCTGACCGCTGCCAGTTGCGAGGCGAGTTCGAGCTTGGCCACCCGATCCCCATGCAGTCGACGTTGAGCGAGTGCGAGTTTCATCGAGACCATGCCATCCAGAAGCGCACAGGCGCCTACAAACGCGACCATCCCGGGTAACCGTGCGTTCGCGTAAACGGTATGCGCAGTAAAAAAACCAGTCTGACTGGCGGTATAAATTCCCACTGCAGTCAACAGTACCAGCCCAGCAAGCAACAAGCCGCGCAGAAACTCTATCGTCTGTGCAGTACCTAAAAAATCTGTATCTTCACCCTTTGGACTCTTGATCACACTTTGCCAGACTCCAAGGTCTGAAAACATACTTAGCGCAAAGTAGATCGTACTGACAGTGGCCATCAGGCCGAATGCCGCAGGTGCCAGCAAGCGGGTGAGAAGCAGGTTACTCAGTAGACGCAGGAACTGTGAAAACACGTTACTGCCCAGCATCCAGAATGCTGTGAGTATCACGCGGGACTTTAAGGTCTGCTCTGAAGTCATGGGTTCGAGTTCATGAGCAAGTGTGTCCCAGCCAGGGGCGTTGGGGACTCACTTTGCCACCAGCGGTGTCCCTCCACGCGCGCAGGATCCTGGAGGCGTACAAATCCAGTCGTGCCCTGTCAGTCCGACGCCCTTTTAAAGATGCTTTGAGGCGACGCAGACCACACCATCCCCACTCAAGCAAAAAGGCCAAGATTGCCCCCCTGCTTCCTTGATATTTGTAAAAATATAAAAAATAACTGTACATACGCCATAATTCAATTTGTCCACCTGAAGATGTCAGGTTGATTGGATCATGTGTCTGGGCTGACGCCCCACCAATGTGCATACAGGTGAGCTCGGGCCAGTGATACACATTCATGCCACCAAGCTTGAGCCGCTTGCAAAAATCGACTTCTTCGTAATACATGAAGAATCGCTCATCAAAACCACCCAGCATGGAGAATACCTGTGCAGGGATAAACACACATGCTCCCGGTATCCAGTCAACTTTACATGGAGCACTCAGCACTGAGCAGGTCCGATTCTGACGTCCAAACAGAGGATGCAATGGAAAGCGGAATGCAAGCCCGGATACTCTGAAAAACTCATCCATGAGTGAGGGAAACATTCGTCCTGAGGGCATCTCGGCTCCCTCTGGCGAGATCAGCGGCCCACCGGCCAAACCCGCATCAGGATGCGCGACCATCATCTCTAGGCCCTTTAGCATGGAGCCATGCTGAGGTATGGCGTCGGGATTGAGCAAAAGCACATATTGACCTTTGGCCTGTTTGGCAGCTAAATTATTCGCGGCAGCAAACCCAAGATTGACATTGCTTTTGATGAGCTTGACCCAGCTGTATTCTGTTGAAACGATCGTTGCGGTAAAGTCGAGCGAGGCGTTATCCAGCAGGATCACCTCGGCATCAGGCTTGTCTGACCCAAAGTTAAAGTCCCGACGCATTTCGTCTTGTAAGTGATCGAGCAAGTTTGCAATCAACGCTGACGAGTTATAGGTCACGATCAGAATAGACAGTCGAATCAATTCAGGCGAATTCATGTTGTGCGCCCTGTACCGCGACTGATTCCAAAAGCATCAAAGATATTGCCAAGTTTTTGAACATTGATCGTTAAGTCGAAATTTGTTTCAATCTGCTGGCGACCCGCCGCCGCCAAGCGTTGACGCAAAATGGGGTCGATAATGAGTTGCTCAAGCTGTACGACTAATTGGTCAACATCCCCTGGTGCCACGAGCAAGCCAGACTGCCCGTGGGTAATCAGTTCTGGAATGCCATTTACATAGGTTGAGACGCACGGCAGACCGCAGGACATCGCCTCCATAAGCACCACAGGAATACCCTCGGCCAGACTCGGGAGTACAAATATATCGGCGATCTCAAGTTGCTTTCGCACTTCATTTTCGTTGATCGCACCGGTCATACTCACATAGTGGTGCGCATCCATTGCTGTGATTGTCTGCTCAATTCGCGTTAAATCGGGGCCTGAACCGACAAGGGTGAGCTGCAAAGTGTGTCCGCGTGCGCGCAGTTTTGCACAAGCCTCGACCAACAGAACCTGACATTTTGCGGGGGTCAACCGCCCTACACACAATAGTCGCAGATTTTCAATCTGAGGGGGACGGGGATGGTAGGCAAAATATAACGGCTCCACCCCAAGTCTGCATACTTGAAGTTTTGCCCACTCTTTGGGTGCACTCAGGCGCATTAATTGACTTTTAACAAATTGACTAATACAGATAATTGCGTCAGCAGCAGCAATTTTTTGTTTCAGGTGCTGGGTGCTGACCTCATCGAATTCATCTGGGCCGTGAATCGTCAAGGATAAATGGCAACCGCTCAGCTGCTTAACCAGTATCCCCACTGTCGCCGCAGCATTGCCAAAATGTACATGCAAGGCATGCAGCGAGTTTAAGTGCATCCACCTGGCAACCATCGCAGCTTCGATTGCATAAGCGATGCCAATCAGGCTGCCATGTTGAATGCTCAGGCAAGCGCCTGTCCAGATCATCTTAAACAAGGACTCAGGGCGGACCAGCCAATAAGCGATTGCCTGGAGGGCTCCTGACCAACCCGCAGCCTTCACGTAGAATGTTTGATCGGTTTCGCAGCGCTGCTCCGAATTCTGTAGCGAATAGGACTGGTCCGGTAAATTGATGGATGCCGTCAGGATGGTGTGGCCGAGCGCGCGTAATTGTTGAACTTCACGCAAGATGAAGGTATGCGATGTCGCGGGATACGTGCTGATCAGATACCCCATACGCGGACTGTTTGACACGTTGACTGTTGAGTCCTTTTCAACGCTTGTCGGGATAGGCACTTTATTTGTCGAATTTGTTTCTTTATATTCTTTATATTCGACTAGCCGTAATGGTTGATTGTGCCGATGCGCTCGGTGCCACGAAAGTTGTCCCAGTACGGCAGGAATCTTTGCAAAAAAAGAATGGCAGACGTACTGCCAGCATAGCAATCTGTTGTTAGGCGCCTTCCAGGCACATCGCGAAACGCTCCTGGCAAAGATCACGCCTGCAAAGCAAAGCAGAAAAAACAACACTGTGGGTGACACAAGCCAGGCAATCACTGCAATCAGTGGCATACCAAGGAGGATCAGCCCCTGAATGAGATCTCGTTGCGATTCATATTGCCACAAAGAATCACCCGACTGACGCATTCTGTGTGCGATCTCAGCATAGACGATACCGGATCGGTACGCCCGTTTCCAATAAGCACCAAAGCTTGTGATGGCCAGATCATGCCTGGCCATCGGTGCATCGATCAATTCGATCCTCCAGCCTTTTGCACGGAGTCGTGCAGATAATTCTGGCTCTTCACCCCCAGTTAATAACGGATCAAAGCCCCCTACGGCGTTCAGGCAAGCGCGTCTGGTCAGGACGTTCCCACCAAAAAACAATTGAGGTCCTGGCTTCTGTATCCAGTCAAGATCCATCACTGTGGTAAAGATGGACTGATCAGGATCTCGCTCGCGCAATAAGCCACTCACGGCACAGCACTGCGGATCATCCATTGTGGCAAGCGCACGCAAAATAAAGTCGGGGTGCAGTTCTGAGTCACCATCCAGAAACATGACAAACTCACCTTGGGCGCATCGCAAACCCAGATTGCGCGCTTTCGCGGCACACGGAGCCGGGTCTTCGAGCACTCTTACCTGCACACCTGTCCCGGTCGCGAGCGCAACACTCTGGTCGGTCGAACCTGAATCAATATAAATGCATTCATATTCCACCGTTCCCCAATGCGTCTGTTCTACAGAGCTCAGGCTACGCGCAAGCCGTGCGCCCTCGTTGCGCCCAATTACAACCACTGATACACGTGGGCATGGCCGATCAGTAAAGTCGAGTGGTTCGGGCTTGACTGGATCGCTCATGCACGCTCGTGTCATCAAAGGTTGCTAGGTTGAATGAACAATAATGTAAAGAATGGCGAAATCTGACGCATAAAGTAGCCAAAATCAGCCAGGCCACTACTTGGAACAAATATCACATCTCCATCTTCCAGTGCATAGTTCACCACACGCGTGGGGTCAATCAAGGCGGCAAAGGGAATGATCACAACTTCCTTCGCACCCGAGCGGTAGAGACCAATCGATTCCGGGGCGGCATTATCGTTTGGACCACCCGCCTGGGCCAGTACGTCAAGCAAGGACATACGGGGTGTGAGACGGTATGAACCCGGCTTTTGTACCTGCCCCATCACATAGACGGCCGTATCCGAGGAGTCCGGTATAAAGACAATATCGCCCTTTTTCATGCGCATGTTGTAACTGACATCGCCATTGAGCAAGGACTTCAGATCGACCCAGATCATCTTGTTGCGTCCACGCATGATGGCGGCTCGCGTCAGGGTCGCCTGCTTATCAAGGATAGGCATAGCCCCAGCACTTGCCAGGACTTCGACAAGTGTCGGCGCATAAGAGAATTTTTGCGCACCCGCACGCTCAACACGCCCAAGCACTGTCACCATATTCGATGTGTATTCATCGATTGAGACGCTGACGTACG
>CANBUF010000128.1 GCA_947372575.1 Alcaligenaceae bacterium
GCGCCTCGCGCTGAAATCGGCCAGAGTTCTTCAACCTTTCCGTTGCGCACAGCGATGAGCCAGTCATGTAGATTGACTGTCGGATCGCAATGACCAGGAATAAGTTTGACCTTGTCACCAACCTTCAGAGCAGGTGCATCGGCATCGGGCACGATGGTAGTATGTTCATCAGAGAGTGACTGCACTGTCCAGCCTGGAACGATGATTCTGGGGAGGCCGGAATCCACTGCGAAGGATTTCAGCCCTGCATCAAGTACAGCATGTGTTGGATGCACGCTCATGACCGTGCATAACGCAAATAATGTGTTTTTGAGTTCAGGAACATCTTCAGCCGGTGCGTTTTTTGGATAGTCGTTATCCATCAAGACGTACGAGCCAGGTTGCACTTCGGTATAAAGACCGGAGTCTGCTTCGAGAGGATATGTGCCTGTGCCACCACCAGTGACCGCATCAACAGCAAATCCCGCCTGATTCAGCGCAGCAATTGTTTTCCGGACACGCACACACGCGGCTTGGATCGCATTGGCACGATCCTCTGGCGCACGCATATGTTGTGCAGCACCGTGATAGGCCTGCAGGCCTGCAAACACCAGTGCAGGTGAATAGGTCGCGATGACTTGTGCCAGCTCAACTGCTGATTCGGTCGTCGTCACGCCACAGCGGCCATGCCCCACATCGACTTCGATATACACATCTACAGCGACAGCGTGGCGACGTGCAGCCGCACCGATTTGATGGATCTGCACGATATTGTCGACACACAATCCCATGTGAGCATGTGCAGCGAGTCGAGCAACCCGCTCAACCTTGCGTACACCTACCACCTGATTGGTAATCAGAATGTTTTTAATGCCGACTTCTATAAAAGGCTCAGCCTCACTAGCTTTTTGTACACAGATTCCGGAGGCTCCTGCTTTCATCTGGCGCAGCGCGATATCGGGGCATTTATGAGCCTTAGCGTGGGAGCGTACTGCAATCCCTGCAGTCTGAATCGCCGCGTGTACTTCTGATAAATTCTTTTCTAGCGCATCCAGATCAATAATAAGCGCAGGCGTATCGATCGCATCAATTGCGGCCCCGATTGCAGCGGGTGCATCGTGCCAGTTGCCTAAGCCAGATTCAGAAATTGAAGGATGATGAGTCATGTTGGTTTTCCTATGCGTTTGACTGCCTGGGATGCTGCAAAGCAGATTACAAAATATACCGCGCCTGCGATGATCATCATTTCTTCAATGCGACCATCTCGTTCGCCAATGCCTTCGGCACTCGTAAAGAAATCCGCCAGTGAGATTACATATACCAGCGACGTATCCTGAAATAATACGATTAATTGTGTCAACAAGAGTGGTGTCATGTTTTTGACTGCCTGAGGCAAGATAATCAGGCGCATCGCCTGTAAGGGTTTCATGCCTAAGGCGCTTGCTGCAGCCATCTGTCCCTGAGGCACACTTTGAATACCAGCGCGCATGATTTCTGCGTAATATGCCGATTCAAATAAAGTAAAACCGACTAGCGCGGAGAGCAATCGCGTATCCATACTGCCGCCATTCGGCAAGAGGCTTTTCAGGATTTGAGGAACCACCAGATAAAAAGTTAGCAGCACCATTGCCAATGGAATCGAACGAAAAAAATTGACGTATGTAGCTGAAAGAATGGACAGGATACGGATTGAGGATAGCCGCATCATGGCCAGGACTGTGCCCCAGATAAGTCCCACGATGAGTGCACATCCGGCCACCTGCAACGAGACGAGCATGCCGCGCACCATGGCGCAGGCGGCTTCTGGCGTCAGGAAGCTAAAGTCAAAATCTAGCATGATCTATATGTTGCTAGCATTATCTCGCACCCATGAAGCCAGGCAGACGTGTCCGGCGTTCAATAATCGCCATCAGGATCATCACAACTGCGTTGATCGCGAAATAGCACAAAATAACCGCAATGAATGACTCATAGCCGCGTGCGGTGTAATCATTGAGCTGGCGTGCTCGGGCAAACAACTCAAGCACACCAACGGTCGCGGCAATGGAGGTATTTTTAAAAATACTTAACATCTCCGACGTCATCGGCGGAACAATCAGGCGATATGAGACAGGTAGCAGGACATAGCGGTAGGCTTGCGGGAGCGTAAATCCCATGGAGAGCGCTGCATTGCGCAATCCCGTTGGTAAGGATTGAATCCCTGCCCGTACCTGTTCGCATACGCGCGCTGCGGTAAAAACACCAAGTCCAAACGTGGCGGTGACAAACGCTGTGGTGGCGGGCGGCTGTGCGAATAACCAGGATCGCCATGCATCAGGAAGGAATTTAGGGACAACGTAATACCAGAGGAATAACTGCACAATTAGAGGTACGTTGCGAATGACCTCAACGTAGGTCGTTGCCAGTGCACGGAGCCATTTATTTGGGACAGTTCGCATAATGCCAAGCAGCGAGCCGAGAACAAAAGCCAGAGTCCAGCCAAGCGTTCCCATCTGGACTGTCGTCCACATACCAGCCAATAGCCAGTCAAGATACGTTTCTTTGCCATTGGCCGGTTGTAAAAACACCGTCCACGTCCACTTATATCCCATTGCCAACCTTGTCGCATCTAATTGCAGCAGGATTCGGCGACATCATTGCCGCCGAACCAATCTATTACGACGTTATTCGATCGCTTGATCGTTAGGTTTGGCGTAGAGGGCTTTCAAGTCATCAGATTGTGGAAAATCCAGGCTGGTATTACGGGGAGGAATCGGGCTTTCAAACCACTTTTTGTAAAGAGTATTGATCTCGCCTGACTTCATTTCTGCCGCAAGGGTCTCATCCACGATTTTTTTGAATGGCGCATCATCGCGTCGCATCATGCAACCATACGCTTCACGCGACATAGGCGTGCCAACGACAGCCCATTTTTCAGGATTTTTGGATTTGGCGCGCTCACCATACAGAATCGCATCGTCCATCATGAAGGCCACTGCGCGTCCGCTGTCGACAGCAAGAAATGATTGTGTGTTTTCACGCGCTGCCATCACACTGATACCGGCATTCTGAGTTTCGTTATATTTATTAATCAAACGCTCAGAGGTGGTGCCTGCCGTAGTCGAAAGGTTTTTGCCCTTGAGATCTGAAAAATCCTTAATGCCTGAATCCTTTGCCGTCAGCAAACGCGTACCGATAATAAAAAAGCTCGTCGAAAACGCGACTTGCTGCTGCCGCTCAACAGTATTGGTCGTCGACGAACATTCAAAATCCAGCGTGCCGTTCTGTATGAGGGGAATACGATTTTGCGCTGTGAATGGAATAATCGTGTATTTCAGATCGGGCATTTTTAGCTCGGTCTTCAGACGATCGACAACTTTCATCATAAGGTCGACTGAGAAACCGACAAATTGCGTGCCCCCCAGGCTGTAACTAAAAGGCGCGGATGATTCACGCGCACCCAGTGTGATGGTGCCGCTGTCTTTAATCTTCTTGAGCGTACCGGTCAGTTCCTGGCCATGGGCCGTGTTGAACATCAGTGCCGCGGCTAGCATCAAACCAGCTGTATAAAGCGCTTTCATTCCGTAGTCCTCTCAGGGTTGTACAAATCATGGCGAATAACCAAAGTACAACCTGAGGTGCTCTTGCGTCAACGTGTTTTGGCGGCCTGGTATCGCTGGGCATATTTCCAGCCGATTTCTGCGAGTGGTCTTGCTTTTTGGCCAATTTCAATTGCATCGCTTGCTGCGGCCGTACCATCTACCGCACGTCGGGCTATGCCTTGCAAAATTGCAGCCATACGAAACAGGTTGTATGCGATGTAAAAATCCCAGTGCTCGAGTCCACTAAAACCAGTCGCTTGCGAATATTGTCTGACGTATTCTGTTTCGCTTGGAATGCCGAGTGATTCGAGATCCAGTCCACCAATACCACGCCAGAGACTGGGTGGGACATGCCAGCTCATGCAATGGTAAGCAAAGTCTGCCAAAGGATGGCCGAGTGTTGCGAGCTCCCAGTCGAGCAGACCAATAGCACGTGGCTCAGTGGGGTGGATGACCAGGTTATCCAGCCGGTAATCGCCATGAACAATGGTCGTGGTTTCATCAGCAGGAATATTCGCTGGCAACCACTCAATCAGCGAGTTGAGTGCTTCGATATTTTCGGTGCGGGACTCCTGATATTGACGACTCCAGCGCGCAATTTGCCTACCAAAATAATTTCCGGCACGCCCAAAATCCGTCAGTCCGACTGCGGCCGGTTCGATCTTATGAAGGGCTGAAATAATCCGGTTCATATCCTGATAGATAGCCTTGCGTTCCTCGCGAGACATGCCTGGAAGGGACTGGTCCACAATCACGCGACCATCCAGGAATTCCATCAGATAAAAAGGCGTCCCAACGATCGACGCATCATCACTGAAGGCAAGCATTTTGGGGACGGGGACTTCGCTACCCTGTAAGGCTTGCATGACGCGAAATTCGCGATCCACAGCATGTGCAGAAGGCAGGAGATAACCAGGAGGCTTCTTGCGCAGAACCACACGCTGTTTGCCACTCGCCAATAGGAATGTGGGGTTTGATTGTCCGCCAGTCAGTGGTTTGCTGGATAAAAATGCTTGATCGATGAGCCCTTTTGAGTGCATCCAGTCTGCCAGGACCTGCAGATCAAATTCGCCCGTCATGGATTGCGCAGCTTGCGTCATTGCGAATGTACCTGATTCGATTGCACTTTATGCGATTGCACTTTATGCGATTGCACTTGATTCGATCGTACTTGATTCGATCGTACTTGATTCGATATGACATGATTCAATTGGACATAACCTGTCATAGCGAGCTCACCAGATGTCCCCAGTCCACAGCAATCGCTGTACCGGTCATCGCCTGGCCTGCAGCAGAGGCCAGCAACAGTAATGGGCCATCGAGATCCTGCATTTTGCAAAAGCGTCTGGCGGGTATGCGTGACTCCAGACGTTTGCCGGCTTCGCTTTCGAGGAACTCGCTGTTGAGATCAGTCACAACGTAGCCTGGCAGGATCGCGTTCACACGAATGCCGTAGCGGGCAAGTTCCAGAGCCAGTGATTGTGTGGATTGAATCACGCCTGCCTTGGACGCGGAGTAGGGCGCGACCGCACCTGCCACACGTTCGCCAAGAATAGAGGCGATATTGATAATGCTGCCTCCTTTTTTATGTTTAACCAGGCGACGTGCCGCTTCGGTATCGACCATCCAGCAGCCTTTCAGGTTGGTATCAACTACCATGTCCCAGTCGGCCTCAGTTTGTTCAAGTGCTGGCTTGGCAACGGTCGTGCCTGCGTTGCTGACGATCACGTCCGCAACCCCTGCGATCTCTTCGATCGCATCAAAACAGGAACTAATGCTTTGTGCCTGTGTGACATCCAGATCGACTGCATGCGCGTGGCCGCCATCCCGGTTGATCTGGCTGACCAGTGCGCTGAGTTTTTCGGCGCGTCGTGCCGCGACAATAACTCGCGCGCCAGCATGTGCAAGTGTCTGGGCGAGGTGATGGCCGATGCCGCTGGATGCGCCCGTGACAAGTGCGACCCGTCCCTCCAGGCTAAACATCGAAAGTTGTTGCTGAATGTTTGATTTCATTTGACGATTTGACGTATTAATTCAGAATAGTTGCGTGAGTAGTCTTATTGACGATTGGCAGCTGCATCGACGATTTTGCGCGCCATGCTCCAACGATGGACTTCGCTTGGGCCGTCATAAATCCTGAAGGCACGCATGTCCATAAATATTCGCATCACGATGGTTTCGCCTGTCACGCCCTGGCCACCCAGAATCTGCACACAGCGATCGACGACACGCCATTCAGCTTCTGAACAGGTGACCTTTGCACGGCTGGATTCAAAATTGCCGGGATGACCCTGATCCAGAATCCAGGCGGTATGCCAAATATGCAGACGTGCGGTCTGGATATCCATGTCGTTATCGGCCAGCATAAAACCAACACCTTCGTGTTTGGCAAGGACTCGCTTGAACGCCTCGCGTTTGCTGGCATAGTCGGTCGCAATTTCATGCGCACGGCGTGCCTGTCCTAACCAGCGCATGCAGTGGGTCAGACGTGCTGGCGCAAGCCTTACCTGCGCATATTTAAAGCCACGTCCGATTTCTCCCAGGACATCACAGGCAGGAATGCGAACATTTTTAAACTCCATGACGCAATGGCCGCCGGTGAAGCAGCTGTCCATCGCATCCATTTGTCTGACCACCTCAATACCTGCGCGGTCCATATCGCTCAGGA
>CANBUF010000129.1 GCA_947372575.1 Alcaligenaceae bacterium
CGCTGGCCGTGCAGACCCTCACGTTGCCTCCTGGGCCGATCAAGTCGATGCAGACGACCTGTTTCTGTCCGTGATCAGCCTCCAGGAGTTAGAAATCGGAGTTCTGAAAGCTGAACGTCGCGATCCCGCACAGGGCGCAATCCTACGTAAGTGGCTCGACGAAAAAGTCATTCCAGCCTTTGCGGGTCGCATCCTCTCAATTGACACCGCAGTCGCTCGAATCAGTGCACAAATCTCCGTTCCCGATCCCCGACCTGTTCGTGATGGTCTGATCGCAGCAACCGCACTTGTTCATGGCATGACGGTGATCACCAGAAATCTCAGTGACTTTGCACCAACTGGTGTAAAAACACATAACCCCTGGAATACCTGAGTATTGATCTGTTTGCCTGAACACGCGATGACAGACGTATCCACCATACAGCGTTTTGAGTGAAATATCGTATCTGCTTGTTGAGTCATGCCCTATGCATTCAACTCAAAATTTAACTTTTGTCTTTAATCAAAAATGAAAATTCTCATCGTTTTCGGTACGCGTCCAGAAGCCATCAAAATGGCACCGCTTGTGCATGCGTTCCAAGCGGACCCTGCTTTTGAAACCGTGGTGTGCGTGACCGCGCAACACAGGCAGATGCTGGATCAAGTGCTGAATATTTTTGAGATCCAGCCCGATATTGATCTGAATCTGATGCGCGCAGGACAAGACCTGTTTGATGTAACGAGCTCAGTACTGCTCGGCATGCGCGAGGTCTTTAAAGAACAGCGTCCCGACGCCGTTCTGGTGCATGGTGATACGACCACCGCCTTTGCAACCGCCATGGCTGCTTTTTATGCTGGCGTGCCCGTCGGTCATGTCGAGGCCGGGCTTCGCACGCACGATATTCACTCCCCCTTCCCCGAAGAATTTAACCGGCAGGTCGTCACCAAAATCGCCAAATGGCACTTCGCACCGACCGCGTCCAGTCGACAGAACCTGGTTGCAGAATCAATCCAGCCAGACGCCATCACAGTCACGGGCAACACCGTTATTGATGCACTGTTCTGGGTACTGGCACGCATTGAGTCTCAGCCAGCCAGACTGACCGGCATCGAGACACTACTCAATACAAGCCTCCCCTTTGATTGGAAGTCCAAACGATTCGTGCTGATTACGGGCCACCGCCGTGAGAATTTCGGTGCGGGATTCCTGGCAATCTGCGAGGCGATCCGTCAACTGGCCGCACGCTATCCGGACGTGCATTTTGTGTACCCCGTACACCTGAATCCCAATGTACAAAAACCGGTGTTTGAGTTGATCGACGGCTATGCCAATATTCATCTAATCGACCCGCTTGAGTATGAGCCTTTTGTCTACCTGCTTAAACACGCCTATCTCGTGCTGACCGACAGCGGCGGCATCCAAGAAGAAGCCCCAAGTCTGGGCAAGCCCGTGCTGGTCATGCGCGATGTGACAGAGCGCCCTGAGGCAGTCGAGGCGGGTACGGTGCGATTAGTCGGTGCAGATGCCGCAAAGATTGTCAGCAATGTTTCAGAATTACTCGACGATACGCAAAGCTATCTCGCCATGTCCAAGGCACACAATCCTTATGGTGATGGGAAGGCTTCGCAGAGGATTGTGGATAAGTTCAAGGATTGAGGACTTCAAGGCCATCGCAACCCTGCATGGCCTTGGTGACCAAACGTTGATGCGTCAAGCACTCAAACAAATCACTTGCGGTTTTCGCCATAGGTCGCCGTCAGATAATCGACGATCAATGGAATATCCGCGTCCGAGAGCGGTGCCTTAAAGACCTTTTGCATTTTGACGACCGTCGCCTGCCAATACGCCCTGCCGCTATTGGGTGGCTGATACTCCGCATAATGCGCAGAATGGCAGGACGAGCAGTTCTGCAAGGTCACCTGATAACCAGGCATTGTTGACTGACGCCAGAGCATCGTGTCGCCTGGCAACTCGATGTCTTTGGCCATCGCCGAGCCCGCCGCGAGACTCATGCTGAGCGCAAATGCTGTTGCAACCACACTGATCACCGCATGGCTCACCACACTGCTCATCACACTGCTCACCACTCGCGCTGAACGATCCGACATCTGCACAGCCGATTTTGATAATTTCTGATTCATGATGCCCCCCTTACACTGCTTGAACAGTGATGGATTCAACGACATTGCGCATGTAGCCGGCGGGGTTCCACGACGCCGTCATCGGCTGTGTTTCACCCGCCCTGTTAAAGGCCTGCACCCGCAAATCCAGTGTGCCTTTTTGCATGGGCTTGAACTCGAGTGACCAGGGCCTGAAAGAATATTTACCCAGATCCTCACCCAGCCGGGTCTCGACCCAGGTTTTGCCGCCATCCTGCGAAAACATCACCCTGGTAATCCCCTGCCCCGCATCAAAGGCGATGCCGCGCACCAACGTCGGCTGACCCACCGTCACCACACTCTTGTCAGTCAAATTCGTAATGAAAGAACGTATCTTGAACTTATTAATTGGAATGGTTTTTTCGGGTGCCTTGCCCGGTTCGACGCAATTGCATTCATTGTCCGGAATCCGGTATGCAGGATTCATCCAGAAGCCATTGAACACCTCATCCACCACATTGATTTCACTGAGGTGCTTGACCCAATAGGTGCCGTAATAGCCTGGCACAATCAATCTGATCGGAAAGCCATTGAGCATCGGCAACTCGGCGCCATTCATCTCATAGGCCACCATCACCTCGCCATCCATCGCGTGATCAATACCGAGCGCTTTGATGAAATCCGGGCCATCTCCCAACACCGGCGTATCCAGCCCGTTAAAGGTCACTTGTTTAGCCGCTTTGCCCGGATTCGCCTTGGCCAAAAGCTCTTTGAGCGGCACGCCGACCCAGGCGGCATTGCCCATATTGCCATTCCCCGACTGGCCACCATTGACGCGCGGCTCAAAGAATCCACGACTATTACCCGAGCACTGGTTGACAGCAACTATTTTTTTAGCGGTGAATTTTGTCTTCAGATCCTGCAATGAGAATTCGACCGGTGCTTGCACATCCCCACCAATTTTCAGGCGGAACGTTGTCGGATCGACCGAAGTCGGCACCCCCGCCCAGTGATAGCGCACGAAGAACTCGTCGTTGGGCGTGATGATTTTGTTATCAAACAGGGCAAAGGGTGTCTCAAGCTGCGGTGGGCGCGAGGTCAGCACAATCAAAGGCTTTTTTTCAGGAAAAGCGACCAGGTCACGCTCGCCATAGCCAAAGGGCAGCTGCACGGCAGATTGCGCCGCGAGGCCTAAACCCGGGAACGCCGCCACCGCGGAGCTCGCGGCACCGAGCGAGAGCAATTTACGCCGTGTAGTGGAAGTCGGCCTGAGCTTAGACGTTAAGGATCGATCTGAATGCATGGTGTCCTCCTCGCGCTGCGACAAGCAGCTCAACAATAAGGGGAGATTACATCTTGTAGCGTGATGGGGGAAGGGGTTTGGTTTCTTTTGGTTGTTGTGTACGTGTTTGCCCTAATGACCCTGTTGGATGAAATTAGTCATGGGTTACCAATTCTTACAACCTGAAAATTCCCGTTTTGATACGCTTGAGTTTTTATACTATTACATGCGCAGCAATATGGAACATTCAGGAGTTCAAGCACCAAGCAATGTTTTCGCCGGCGATTGGGTCTCGAGGCTTGATACGATTTCACAGCGTTCGTTTTTAACTGACACAAAACCCGCATATATAAACAAGTTCGCATCCCATGCGCATGTCCGTGGCGTCGACGGGAATCAAATATCAAAGATCATGGATACCGCATTGATATCTATTCATGAGCAAGGCCTCTCGCCGCTTGATACGCATTATTGCTGGGCCGGATTTGAAGGTTCCGTTTCCGTTGTGTTCAGGGTGAATTGTGATTTAACTCATGTCACAGATCATTCATTTCAAATGATTGATGCGATTGTGAGAGCGCATGAAGATACATATTCAGATTTAATTTCATTCAACCTCCTCCACTCGACTATGGAGGACAAAATCAATGCCCGTAAAACCGCGTGAGTTTCTGAATGTCGCCGCAATTTTGACGGAACACAGTCACCGACCTCACCACCCAGCTTGGGTCAGTTCCAACCCTAGCAATTACACCGCTTAAATTTAGCAATTTTGTTACGTAAATTTAGCATTTACACCTCGTAAATTTAGCCTAGCCACTGCATAAACCCAACAATCAAGCGCGATCAATCAATAACATTTCCCAGCATAAACATAGACTTACACACACTAGGATCAAGCACGCACCCCAAACAGCATCCCCACCCCCGTCGTCAGCCCCATCGCCAACACGCCCCAAAACATGACACGTGCTGCGGCAATAAGGCGCGACGATCCACCTACCCAGGCCGCGACCGTACCCAACAATCCCAGGAACAGCAGTGCACTGCCCGCCACCATCCACAAGAGGACTGAAGACGGCACCACCAGCACCACTAACAGCGGCAACAACGCCCCCACAGCAAAAGAAACCGCAGAGGCTAATGCGGCCTGGACAGGTCTGGGCTTGGTCGCCTCAGTGATGCCCAATTCATCACGCGCATGCGCACCCAGAGCATCATGTTGCATTAACTGGGTCGCAACCTGTGAGGCGAGCGCCTGATCGAGGCCACGTTCGACATAAATCGACACCAGCTCGGCATGTTCGAATGCAGGGTTTGCCGCAAGCTCTTTACTTTCGCGCTCGAGGTCAGAGCGTTCGGCGTCAACCTGCGAGCTGACCGAGACATACTCGCCCGTGGCCATCGACATTGAGCCCGCGACAAGTCCCGCGACGCCGGCGGTGAGAATTGCGTGGATGCCTGCACCTGCAGCGGCGACACCCAACACCAGGCAAGCCGTAGAAATCAGGCCATCGTTTGCACCCAATACAGCCGCGCGCAGCCAACCGACACGGGATGTCTTATGCTTTTCAATATGTCTCATCTGGCCACGCTCATCCTGACCCATCAACCTGCACAATTGTCTGTCCCTGCATTGCAGGATCTTTGCTCGCTAAATTCTTCATTCTTTATACTACGTAGCCATAGAACAATCATACGGTCCCATTCAAATATCCCCATGAGCCTGCAATCTGTCCGCGCATTCTTTGCTGCCCGCAATTTAGAACTTCCAATTATTGAGCTTACGGCCAACACTGCCACCGTTGCGCTGGCTGCCGAAGCCCATGGCGTCGAGCCGGGACGGATTGCCAAGACGCTTGCCTTCAGGCTGGGGGATCAGCGCGTGATTTTGCTGGTCGCAAGCGGCGATGCGCGCGTCAGTCATAGCAAATTCAAAACGGTATTTGGTAAAGGGAAGATGCTCAATGCCGAAGATGTCGTGGCACTGACCGGACACCCAGTCGGTGGGGTCTGCCCTTTTGGGCTGGCGGAGCCCTTACCTATTTACCTAGATGAATCGTTGCGCGGATATGACGAGGTGTTGCCTGCTGCGGGGTCTGTGAATAGTGCGGTGCGGATCAGTATTGGGATGTTGGCAAAGGTGACGGAGGGGGTGTGGGTTGAGGTTTGTTAGTTGGAACTAGGGTTATGAGCCATGTGAAAACCGTAACGTATTCAGCTCGTAGGTTTGTAAAACTTATTCAGGAGGGTTGCGTTTGAGCATTACAATTAAAAACTCATCGCAAAACTCAAACATATTTTGCTTGAGATATTTATCAAAAACAGTAAATAACCAATACCCATCTTGTAATGCAGCAGCGAGTTAGCTAACAGTATTTTAAAACTGACGCCTCTTAATATACGAAAAAATAAATCAAATTGCTCTACTACATTATGTAGCGCATATTTATAAATTAAAACTGGTTTACAAATGGTTAATAAAAATTGTCCGATTTGCAACAACACCCTCGTTAGTAAATATCGGCCATGGCACTGGTTATGTAAGCGATGCAAATATGAGAAGGCAAATTTTGAGTCTACGATTAATACTACCGCTTCGCATCACATAATCAATGAAATATCTCGTGAGAGCGGCTTACGTACTTTACGTATTAGTAATTTTAAAAAATTACTAAGTAAAATACGTTCATGCAAACCTCTTGGGGGAAAATTGCTAGATGTAGGTTGTGCACACGGTTGGTTTTTAGATCTCGCAAAACCAGATTTTGAGGTATTAGGAATTGAACCTGACCAGCAGGTCTTTAACAAAACGATAGAGCG
>CANBUF010000130.1 GCA_947372575.1 Alcaligenaceae bacterium
TTTTGAAGGCAAGCTGGAAAAGCATCAGGGACACTTGATGCGCGCCGCCGTCGAACTCACGCGCGACTGGCGCACGGACCGCGTCCTGCGCAGACTCGAAGCCATGCTGATCGTCGCAGACCGGGATCACACGCTGGTCCTGACCGGCAACGGCGATGTACTAGAGCCAGAAAATGGCGTAGCCGCCATCGGCTCAGGTGGCCCCTATGCGCAATCCGCAGCACTCGCACTCTTGCGCAACACAGATCTTTCGCCCGAGGCCATTGTCAAACAATCCCTTGAAATTGCAGGCGACCTCTGCATCTATACCAATCAACAGCACCTGATCGAAACACTGAGCTAACAATGTCCGTATCCAACATGACACCCGGAGACATCGTCTCCGAACTCGACAAATATATCGTCGGCCAGAATCGTGCCAAACGCTCGGTTGCTGTCGCGCTGCGCAATCGCTGGCGCCGCCAGCAGGTTGCAGAGCCTTTACGCACCGAGATTCATCCCAAAAACATTCTGATGATTGGTCCCACGGGCGTTGGTAAAACAGAAATCGCCCGCCGCCTGGCTAAGCTCGCCGATGCACCCTTCATTAAAATCGAAGCCACCAAATTCACAGAAGTCGGCTACGTAGGTCGCGATGTAGATACGATCATCCGCGATCTCGCCGAGATTTCGATCAAGCAGACCCGTGCACAAGAAATGAAACGTGTGCGCCTGCAAGCCGAAGAGTCAGCCGAAGACCGCATCCTTGATACGCTAGTCACGCCAGCACGTGCAGCCGATGGCTCGCCTATCCGCGAAGAAAACGCAGCCCGCCAGACCTTTCGCAAGCGACTACGTGAAGGCCAGCTCGATGCGACCGAAATTGAAATCGAAGTCGCCCAGCCTGCTCCGCAGATGGATATCATGGGCCCGCCCGGCATGGAAGACATGGCCGAGCAACTTAAGGGCATGTTTGCGGGCATGGCGCGCGACAAAACCAAAACGCGCAAAATGACCGTCAAAGAAGCCTTTAAGCTCCTCACAGACGAAGAAGCCTCCAAGCGCGTGAACGAAGAAGACTTGCGCACGATCGCCATCACCAAGGTTGAGCAGCACGGTATTGTCTTTCTTGACGAGATTGACAAGATTGCGACCCGCTCCGAGACGGGTGGTGCCGATGTATCACGTCAGGGTGTGCAGCGCGATTTGCTGCCGCTCGTAGAGGGCACGACCGTGACGACCAAGTACGGCATGGTACGCACCGACCACATCCTGTTTATCGCATCCGGCGCGTTTCATCTGTCACGTCCATCAGACCTGATCCCCGAGTTGCAGGGCCGTTTTCCGATCCGTGTTGAGCTCGACTCACTCACCGCCGAAGACTTCGTGCGCATTCTCTGCGACACCGATGCCTCGCTGACTAAACAGTATGCTGCGCTGCTTGCGACCGAAGATGTGCATCTGGACTTCACCGAGGACGGTATTGCACGCCTCGCGGAACTCGCCTTCGAGGTCAATGAGCGCAACGAGAACATCGGCGCCCGCAGACTCTATACCGTCATGGAAAAACTGCTCGAGGATTTATCGTTTGATGCCTCGGCCAGTAGCGGCCAGACCATCAAGCTCGATACGGCCTATGTGAATGACAAGCTTGCCGAAGTCGCAGGCAGCCAGGATCTGGCGCGGTATGTGTTGTAACTGCAGGTTGCTATCACGCGATAGCAACGCTCATTGATGTCAAAAAGGAAAGCGAGATGGGCCATCGTCTAAGTGCAATTACGACTCGAACCGGCGATGACGGTTCAACGGGTCTGGGCGACGGTTCGCGCGTCGCCAAAGACAGCGCACGCGTGCAGGCGATGGGCGATGTCGATGAGCTCAACAGTTGCCTGGGGGTGCTACTCGCCGAGCCCTTGCATGAATCCGTTGTGGCGGCGCTTGCACCCGTGCAGCACGTACTGTTTGATCTCGGTAGCGAACTGGCTGTGCCAGGTTACTTTTTAATGAAGCCCGAGCAGCTTGCTTTTCTCGATGCGCAGATTAAGGCGTTCAACGCAAAGCTGCCTGCGCTTAAAGAATTCATCCTGCCAGGAGGCTGCCGTGCTGCCGCACTTGCGCATGTCGCGCGAAGCGTCTGCCGACGCGCCGAGCGCGCAATCGTGGCGCTCAGCCACCAATCCGCCATGGGTGCACTGCCCCAGCAATACCTCAACCGCCTCTCGGACTTGCTCTTCATACTGGCCCGCACGCTCAATCTGCTCAGTGAGCAGCCCGATACGCTCTGGAAAAGAGACTGAGACGCAGGGTAGGTGCTGGCACTTACTTCTGATAAAGCACGCACCCAACGCGATCGATATGCTCCCTCAAGGCAGGATTATCAATCATGTCGTAGGCAGATAGGTCGACAACATATGGCAACAATAAGTCATCTACGGCCATCGCAACAGCGACCAGCGTATCAAAGCTCAGATGCTGACCAAACAGCGCGAGATCTATATCTGAGCCAGCCTTGAAATTACCTTTCGCGCGCGAACCATAAAGAACGGCTTTGTCTATAAATGGGAACCGCTCCAGAACTTCCTGGATTTTTTTGGTGTCCGACTGACTCAGACCTATATTCATTGCGCGTTGCTAGCCGCAGCTAGCAAAGTAAAGCGTTGCTTGAAATCAGAAAAGGCTGGATAAAACCGTGTGAGGATACTTTCGACAACAGCCTGAGCCACAGCAAGATTATAGGTATGCGAGGTCAGGTTCCGGGCTTCAATCATTTTCATCCAGGCGTCACCATCCTCGACCAGCCCGTTTTGAAACGCGAAGCGGCTCGCATCGCGAGAGCCCACTACATCCGAGATCCCCTGATATTCAAGATAATCCTTTAAGACTTTCCAGGCCAACTCATGGGTGAACTCAAAGGCCTGAATCAAGCCTTGTTGCTCAAGAGTAGATAAAGGGCGCTGACGCGAAAGCTCAACCGCCTGCGTGATCGAAGCAAACGCATTGAGGTAATTCGCAAATCGTTGCATCCAACGTATGTCTTGTCCCATACTTCACCCCATATTCAACGCAATTGATTTTAATCGAGCTTTGACGTGGGTCCGATTCAGAAACAAATTTTACCTAGCTCGCATACAGTGCAAATAGATATCCTAATGTGGTGCAAACATCGGGAATACCCTTGTCTGCGCACCATTGTTGAGCGACATCAATTTAAACATTAGGGAATTCCCGCTTTAACCAGTATCGGCCGGCCTAAGCGCTTAAAAACCTTGTAGAATTTGGAAGCGATATTCGCTCTATGCCTCTGACGGAGAATTAAATATGCAAAATAAATTTTTCAAAGCCTTGCCCCTCGTGGCGGCCTTAGCTTTTTTCGCAGCAGGCAACAATGCCAGCGCGCAAGATGCAGTCGTCAAGATCGGACACGTTGGCCCACTGACCGGTGCCATTGCCCACCTGGGTAAAGACAACGAAAACGGCGCACGTCTGGCTGTCGAAGAAATCAACAAAGCTGGTCTCGTGATTGATGGCAAAAAAGTCACACTCGAACTGGTTGCAGAAGATGACGCAGGCGATCCAAAAACAGGTACCGCCGTTGCACAGAAACTGGTTGATGGCAAAGTTGTCGCAGTCGTTGGTCACCTGAACTCAGGCGTGTCGATTCCTGCTGCAAAAATCTACAGCGATGCTGGCATCGTTCAGATTTCGCCTTCGTCAACCAACCCTGCTTACACACAGCAAGGTTTTAAGACAACATACCGCGTTGTGGCAACCGATGCACAGCAGGGCCCCGCGCTGGCAAACTACGCCTCCAAAACCCTTAAAGCCAAAACTGTTGCCATCATTGACGATGCAACCGCTTACGGCAAAGGCCTGGCAGACGAGTTCGAAAAAACAGCCAAAGCTGATGGCCTGAAAGTCGTCGCACGCGAAGCCACCAACGACAAAGCAACAGACTTCAAAGCGATTCTGACCAAAGTCAAAGGCACCAAGCCTGACGTCATCATGTACGGCGGCATGGACGCAACTGGCGGCCCATTGGCCAAGCAAGCACGCGAACTGGGCATCAAGTCCAAAATCGTAGGCGGCGATGGCATGTGTACCGACAAAGTTGCTGAGCTTGCTGGTGCAGCCGTCGAGAACATCATCTGTTCAGAAGCCGGTATGGCTCTGTCAAAGATGCCTAAAGGCGCTGACTTTGCAAAGAACTACAAGTCACGCTTTAACGCTGAAGTCCAAATCTACGCTCCATTCACCTATGACGCAGTCTATGTCATCGCTGATGCCATGAAGCGTGCTAACTCCACTGCACCTGCAGCGATCCTTGCACAAATGCCGACCACAAACTACAACGGTCTGATTGGCAACATTGCATTCGATCCTAAAGGCGACATGAAAGTCGGCATCATCACACTGTACGATTTCAAAGACAAAAAGAAATCTGTACTTGATATCGTCAAAATGTAATTCAGCAGTTTTTAGCTGACCACACGGCACCGCAGATGGATCGCGGTGCCGTGTTTTTTAGAGAGCGTTCATGGATATTTTCATCCAGCAAGTGATGAATGGTTTAGTGCTTGGCAGCATTTATGCGCTAATCGCACTGGGCTACACAATGGTGTACGGCATTCTGGGCATTATTAATTTTGCCCACGGTGAAGTACTGATGGTGGGCGCACTCACCGCGTTATCAACGATCGCAGGGCTTCATGCTGTGGCACCGGGCTTGCCCCAGTGGCTGACGCTTGTGATTGCCACCCTGATCGCCATGGCAGTCTGTGGCGTACTGTCCTATACGATTGAGCGTGTCGCCTACAGACCGCTGCGCAATGCGCCGAAACTGGCTCCACTGATTACAGCGATTGGCGTCTCCATTATCTTGCAGACCCTGGCCATGATCATCTGGTCGCGTAATCCACTGATTTTCCCCGAACTCCTGCCCTCGGACCCCATTGATATCTTTGATACGGGCGCCACGATCACCGGTAAAGAAATTGTCATTATCGTGATGGCTATTATCGTGATGGTCGGGCTCCTCATATTGGTGAACCGTACCAAGCTGGGTCGTGCGATGCGCGCCACAGCCGAGAATCCAAAGGTCGCAGGCCTGATGGGCGTGAATCCAAACTTTGTCATCTCGGCAACCTTTGTGATTGGTGGCGCACTGGCCGCCGTCGCAGGCGTGATGATGGCCACCAACTACGGTAATGCCCACTTCTACATGGGCTTTATCCCTGGACTAAAAGCGTTTACTGCAGCGGTGCTGGGTGGTATTGGCAATCTGCAGGGCGCAATGATTGGCGGACTGCTGCTCGGACTCATTGAGGCACTTGGCGCAGGCTACATTGGCGACCTGACCGGTGGCGTCTTTGGCTCTAATTACCAGGACGTATTTGCCTTTATCGTACTGATCACCGTGCTCGTATTCCGTCCGTCCGGCATTATGGGCGAACGCGTTGCTGACCGCGCATAAGGAGGACTTATCATGACTATGACATCCTCTATGGGCTTGCCTTCAAAGCCCAGCATGTCGGCACCAGCCAATCGCTCGAACAAGACCATGGTGTCGCTGGTTGCCTTTGTGGCACTCGCGCTCGTGGCGCCTGTCCTGGCACAAACGCTGGGCGGCAACTACTGGGTCCGGATTCTCGATTTTGCCTTGCTCTACATCATGCTGGCGCTTGGGCTCAATATCGTGGTCGGCTTTGCCGGCCTGCTGGATCTGGGCTATATCGCCTTTTATGCGGTAGGCGCCTATCTGATGGCGCTGTTGAGCTCGCCCCACCTGACTACACAGTTTGCGGCATTGGCCCATATGTTCCCGGATGGCATCCATCTGGGCTTCTGGTGGATCGTGCTGCTAGCTGCACCGGTTGCGGCATTGTTTGGTGCAGTACTCGGGGCGCCTACACTCAAGCTGCGTGGTGATTACCTGGCAATCGTCACACTCGGGTTTGGTGAGATTATCCGGATTTTCATGAACAACCTGGATCGTCCCGTCAACATTACGAATGGTCCCAAAGGCATTACCGCCGTCGATTCCGTCAGCTTGTTTGGCATGAACTTTTCCAAACCACACGAAATCTTTGGTTTTACCTTCACCCCCGTGATGCTGTATTACTACCTGCTGATCGTGATGGTGGTGGTGATCGTAATCGTCAGTCTGCGCCTGCAACACTCACGCATCGGGCGCGCCTGGGTCGC
>CANBUF010000131.1 GCA_947372575.1 Alcaligenaceae bacterium
AACCTTAATTGAGTTCGGCTTAGTCCTTGGCTATTTCACGGTGTTTTACGATCTCTGGTTTGCCGGGATTACGCTAGCAGCCCTGGTGATTTATATTGCTTTCACGATTACGGTGACCGAGTGGCGCACACACTTGCGCCGCACCATGAATGATATGGATTCGCGTGCGAATCAAAAGGCGATTGACTCGTTGCTGAATTTTGAAACCGTGAAGTATTTCGGTAATGAAGCCTTTGAGGCGCGGCGCTACGATGAGAATCTGATTCGATATCAGGCTGCTGCCATCAAGTCACAGCAATCACTGGCTTTGCTCAATCTCGGTCAACAAGCGATTATTGCTGTGGGATTAGTCCTGATTCTCTGGCGTGCGACGCTCGGGGTAGCGAATGGTTCGATGACGCTGGGCGATCTGGTGTTGGTCAATACCTTGATGATCCAGCTTTATATTCCGTTGAATTTCCTGGGTGTGATCTACCGAGAGATCAAGCAGTCGCTGACCGATCTTGATCGCATGTTCACCTTACTGACTGCCGATCGGGAAGTCGCAGATGCGCCGGGCGCACCGCTCTTGAATATTGCAAATCCTGTGGTGGGCCCTGAAGTACGTTTTGAACATGTCAGTTTTCATTACGATCCCAAACGTGAGATTTTGAAGGACATCAGTTTTGTGATCCCAGCGGGCACTGTCACAGCAGTGGTGGGCAGAAGCGGGGCGGGTAAGAGCACGCTCGCGCGATTACTTTTTCGTTTTTATGACATCCAGTCAGGCAAGATTGTGCTCGATGGACAGGAGATCCGGGCGGTGCAGCAGACGAGCTTGCGTCAGGCGATTGGTATCGTGCCTCAGGATACTGTTCTATTTAATGACACGATTGCCTACAATATTGCCTACGGTAGACCCGGTGCCAGCATAGAAGATATCCATGCCGCTGCGCAGGCTGCCCAGATGGATCAGTTTATCGAGCATTTACCCGATCGCTATGACACCCAGGTCGGCGAGCGGGGGTTAAAGCTTTCCGGGGGTGAAAAGCAGCGTGTTGCGATTGCGCGTACCTTACTGAAGAAGCCCGCCATGCTGATTTTTGACGAAGCAACGTCCGCACTGGACTCGAAAACTGAACGCGCGCTGCAGGACGAACTATTAGGGCTGGCAAAAAATCGCACTACCCTTATCATTGCGCATCGGCTCTCGACTATTGTGCATGCTGATCAAATTCTGGTGATGGAACACGGTCAGATTATTGAACGCGGTACGCATCTAGATTTAATCGCTGCAAATGGCGCTTATGCCCAAATGTGGCAAATGCAAAAACGTCAGGCCGACGAGTAATGACTGAGACTTCCTGCCCCATTGTTGTTATCATTTTAAGCACTTCGGCTCCCATTATAAAAACAGGAATGCATCCTCAATGAGTCAAATGACAACCGCTAAGCTTCAGCATCGACTGCAAGCCGCGCCACTCACACGCTTTACACAAGATTTATTCATGGCAGCCGGTCTGAATGAGGAGCGGGCAGAATCGACAGCGAGACTGCTCGTGCTGACCGACATGATGGGTCGGCATACCCACGGACTTGCGCAGTGTAAAAATTACATCGATCAGCTTGCAAAGGGCGATATGTCCGCAAGCAGTGACTATACGGTCGTCAACGATACCGGCTCCACCATTGTCTGGGACGGCGATTATTTACCAGGCCTCTGGCTGGTTGAAAAAGCCATGAAAGTTGGTTTTGAGCGCTTGCCACAGCACGGTGTTGTGACGTTTTCAATTCGCCGCAGCCACCATATCGGCTGCCTTGCCGCGCTGCTCAAACAAGCAACGGACCGTGGCTACTTTGCGATGCTGCTGTCTTCTGGCCCGCACGGCAAGTATGTCGCGCCCTACGGTGGGACTCAAGGCCTATTCAGCCCCAATCCAATCGGTATTGGCTTTCCGGCAACGGCATTCCCCATTTTGATCGATACTTCAGCATCGATCACTACTGTGTCCATGACACGCGAAAAAACACTGGCTGGCAAGCTTTTTGAGCAACCCTGGCTACTCGATGCGAATGGGCAGCCAACACGCGATCCTGCTGTGCTGGAAAAGAGCGAGCCACGCGGTTCGTTGATGCTTTTGGGCGGCGTCGAGTCGGGACACAAAGGCTTTGGGATGGCGTTGATGGTTGAGGCGTTGACGCAGGGTCTGAGTGGTTTTGGTCGCAGGCAGGCGCCCTCAAAGTGGGGGGCGAGTGTGTATCTTCAGCTGATTGATCCGAACGCGTTTGCCGGACTGGATGCATTTACCGATCAGATGGATTTTCTGGTGGATGCTTGCCATAGCAATGCACCGATTGATCCCGAGGTTCCAGTCAGATTGCCAGGTGAGCAGGCAGACAAGTTTATCGCGATGGCAAAGCGTGACGGTGTGAGCGTATCGAATCAGACTTTTGAGGCATTGCGCCAATGTGCGAATGATTTGCACGTCAACGATGATTTTCTGACGGCTTCGCTGGGAGCCGCTTGAAAGGTTTAAGCGGTAAAGGCGCGGGCTGTAAAACTGCTGTAAAACTGCTGTAAAACATAACGCTGTAAAAGTTAACGTAGTCAAAAAATAAAAATGACGTTGTTTGAACGCTGCAATCGTTCAATTAAAAACGTACATAACAGGAAGAGACAACGATGTTTATATGCAGAGCGATTCAATCCGGTGCACAAATTTTCAAATGCACCGGCCTAGGCAAGCGCCACACCATGCGTGTGGTTGCAGCGAGTGCCTTGATGCTCTTGATGGGTGCTGGTGCTGGTGCACAGGCACAGGCACAGGCACAGGCACAGGCACAGGCACAGGCACAGGAAGCCGCCGCAAATTATCCTAACAAGCCAATCCGCATCATCGTGCCTTTTGCTGCAGGTGGTGCTTCGGATGTTTTGGCGCGCATCATTGGAAAAAAGCTGACTGAGGTCTGGGGGCAATCCGTGGTGGTCGAAAATAAGCCTGGTGGCAATGCCCAGATTGGTGCGGCCATGGTGGCGCATTCTGAACCAGACGGCTATACGTTGCTGGTTGTAGATCTGAGTGCGCTCACCCAGGCCCCAAGTTTGATGCCTAATTTGACTTACAACCCAGAGAAAGACCTGACTCCTGTTTCGATACTTGCCTATTCGCCACACATCTTGGTTGTTGCTAACAAGCTTCCTGTCAAGACTCTCGACGAATTTATTGCATACGCTAAAGCACAAAAAACTCCCATTAATTTTGGTGCTCCGCTTGGGGCGGCGCCGCATCTGGCAGGTGTGTTGCTATCTCAAAAACAGGACATTCCTTTGAACTTTATTGGCTATAAAGGTGGTGCCCAGGTGATGACAGATCTGGCTGGTGGCCAAATTGATGCGACCATGAACAGTTACCTGGCAACATATCCGATGGTGAGGAGTGGGAATTTTAAAATTCTTGCGGTCGCAAGTCCCCAGCGGTTTGGACCTATTCCAGACGTCCCCGCTATTGCTGAACGTATACCGGGCTATGTCACGGGCTCCTTTCAAGGCATGATGGCTCCTGCGGCGACGTCCGTGGCAATCATTGAAAAGCTGAATACTGAAATTAAAAGAATTATCAGTCAGCCTGACATGCAAAAACAATTTGCCGATCTAGGTTCAGTCGCCGACAACCAGTCGCCTGCCGAGTTACGCAAGTGGATGGCAGAGGAGACGGTTTATTGGGCACGTGTGATTCGTGAAGGCAACGTAAAGCTGGATTAGATGACAATCGAAACTGAATTGGGCTTTGCCTCGGACCAAGACGTACCGACGCGGTATATGCAGCGCACACGGGACTGGTATCTCGCGCTGGGATATGACAATCCCTATCGTTGGGCACATTACGATAAGGTGCCATTTCATCCTTTGAGTAAAACACTGCAGTCCTCAAGGGTCGCCCTGATCACGACGGCCGCACCCTATCAGCCCGGACGCGGTGATCAGAGCCCGGGCGCACCCTATAACGCTGAGGCAAAGTTCTATCAGGTCTATTCGGGTGATTCTGCAAAAGATCATGATGTACGAATTACCCATGTTGCGATTGATCGTACGCACACCACGATGCAAGACCCAGGCACCTGGTTTCCTTTGCCTGCATTACGCCGTGCACAAGCGATCGGCCGTATAGGTAAGCTCTCAGACAGATTCTATGGTTTGCCAACCAACCGCAGTCAGCGCCACACTCTGGATGTGGATAGTCCGGAGATTCTGCGTCTGTGTCGTGAGGACGGTGTGGATGCGGTCGTGCTGGTGGCGAACTGTCCGGTTTGTCATCAAACCTGCAGTCTGGTGGCACGTGATCTCGAAGCAGTAGGGATCTCAACCGTGATCATGGGCTGCGCCAAGGATGTCGTTGAACATGTCGGAGTGCCGCGGTTTGTGTTCAGTGATTTTCCGCTCGGCAACGCCGCTGGAAGACCAGGTGATCCTGTCTCGCAGACCTTTACGCTGGAGCTGGCGCTACGTACCCTCGAGTCGGCACCGGCTGCACGCACAACCGTTCAGTCCTCTCTGCGCTGGTCGGACTCGCACGTCTGGAAAAAGGATTACTCCAATGTTGAGTGCGTCAGTCCTGAGGAGTTTGTGAGTCTGCGCGCAGAAAATGATCGGGCAAAAGAGGCTGCACAAAAATTGCGTCAGGCGTTGTAGTGTATTGTTTGACAGGATTGAATCGACAAGTAAGTCGGACTTAAACACTGAGTCGGTCTCAAATACTGAGTCGGTCTCAAATACTGAGTCGTTCTCAAATACTGAGTCGTTCTCAAAAACTATCCGGTCTCAAGATCACGCACACTGTTTTTATTTATATATTTCAAACTTCATTCTTAAATAAGGCTGTACATGAAACTCGGTTTTCAACACATCAAAAGGACTGCCATCCTGTCTTTTGCAAGCATCCTGCTCGCAGGGTGTGCGTCGACAGAGAGTGCTAAAAACGGGACCACTGCAGGCCAGGCCAATGCTGCGCCTGTGGCCGATATGTACACCAACGCTCCAGCGCTGGATCTGCAGATTTCTGACTGGCAATATCCCTATCCGGTCAAGCGATACGCAACCCGCTTTCAGAAACAGCCCGTCTCTATGGCATATATGGATGTTCCTGCTGTTGGCAAAACGCGCGGTGTGGTGCTGATGTTCCATGGAAAGAATTTTGCCAGTGATTACTGGGCGCCCGTTATTGCTGGTTTGACTCAGGCAGGCTATCGGGTCATTGCGCCTGATCAGATCGGTTTTGGTAAATCGTCAAAACCGGACGTGAAGTATGGCTTTGATGAACTGGCTGGGACAACAAAGCAACTGTTGTCCTCGCTTGGTATCAAACACGTATCGGTCGTTGGTAATTCCATGGGTGGAATGGTTGCCGTGCGGTTCGCACGCTTATATCCACAAACGGTGTCAAAGCTCGTACTTGAAAACCCTTTAGGTCTTGAGGACTACAGCAAGGATATTGCTCCCCAGACAAACGAGACCTTACTCAAGCTTGAGATGGCGCAGACAGAGCAGACATATCGCCGTTTTATGAATAGTTACTTCCCGACCTGGAAGCCTGACTACGAAAAATTTGTCGAGATGTATGCACGGGTCAAAAATGGTCCGGATTACGCTGGCTACTCGCTTGCTTCTGTATTGACGTATCAGATGATTGCAGACCAGCCGACGGTGCAGGACTTACCCAAACTTAATATGCCCACGTTGTTGATTATTGGACAAAAAGACCGTACGGTGTTCGGCCGTCGTTTTGCACCGCCCGAGGCAGTCAAGGCTCTGGGTAATTTTCCGGCGTTAGGAAAAAATGCAGCGCAGATCATTCCACATGCTCAGTTAGTCCCTGTTGAGCAATCTGGACATGTGCCACATCTTGAAGTGCCAGATTTTTTTAATCAGACGGTGATCGAGTTCTTGCAGGCGCCCAATTGATATTGATTGAGTCAATGCGTGATTTGTTGTAGTCTGGGCCATGCAGAAATAAGAAACTGATCACTTGATTGATCCGTTCATTAAAAATAGTAGGAGACAAGAGATGAAATTTATTCAGTCATTTTTCATGATGCTGATTTTGGGGTTGTCGGGCGTTCAGGCTCAAAACCTTTCGATTGCTACAGGTGGGACAGGTGGGGTTTATTACC
>CANBUF010000132.1 GCA_947372575.1 Alcaligenaceae bacterium
ATAAGCGTCGCGCGGCGACAAACCTGAAGCAAGCCTTCCCGCAATCTGACCAGACTCTCTTGAAAGCAAACATGCTTAGTGTAGGGACAATCTTTCTGGAAATGCCTTACTGGTGGGTCAGACGCAACGATATTGAGCTCAATCGACATGTCTACTGTGCTGATTGGGAGCAATTTGAAACCGCCCTCGCAAAAAACAAAGGCGTGATTCTGCTTTCACCGCATGCGGGCTGCTTTGAATTACTTGGCCCGATTTATAGTAGCAGGCATCGCTCAACTGTTTTGTTTCGACCACCGCGTATGCCCTGGTTACAAAAGTGGATTATTGATATGCGTTCGCGCAAACTGCTGACGATGGCTCCGGCCAACCAGTCGGGCGTCAGAACACTCGTCAAGACGCTCAAACGTGGCAATACGATTGGCATTTTGCCTGACCAGGTTCCAGTCGAAGGCGAAGGCGTCTGGGCGCCATTTTTTGGACGCCCGGCCTATACGATGACGCTGGTACAACGTCTGCAGAGCTTATCTGGGGCCACGATCTTTATTCTCGGGGCAAAGCGTAATGCCATCGGAAAGGGCTTCACGATTCACACCAAAGAGTTGGCGGAACCCTTACCGGAGGATCCTGTGCAGGCTGCAACAATTATCAATCAGGAAATGGAAGCCATCATCAGGCTGATGCCCGATCAGTATCTTTGGGGATATCACCGTTACCGGCAACCCAGAGTGAAATAGTTCATCAATGCTGAGCATATCGTTCTACGTTGACGACGTTCATCTAGCTAGCCTGACTTGCGTGTGTGGTCATGACATCCAGAACCTTGCGACCATTGCTACTGATCACCTCCGTGTGTACCACAGCAGTCAATCTGCCCCGATGCACCACGGTTGAGCGCGCAGAGATCGAAGCCCCCTCGCCTGGTGATATGTAGCTTGCTGTGACGCCGGTGAGTTTCCAGTGATCAGATAGAGACGCCCCGGCGGTCACCATGGCCAGGCCAAGCGTGATACCGCCCTGAACATGACCCACACGGTTTGAGATATGCGGACCATTTTGCAGTTCGCAACAAGCACTGCGTTCTGCGGCCTGAGGATGAAAGCCCAGAAAATGATTCAGGAAGCCATCGCCTTTTGACAAGCTTTTATTCAGTGTTTGCTCCGCATGCTCCAGTATCCATTGCTCATCCTTATTCAACGTGCTGAGATCAAGCGAAATATCAACAGGAGGTTGTTGATCAATCCAGGGGACGGGATGCAATACCAGATCACCCGGTGCGGGTAGCACCATGAACGCTCCCGTCCCAAATCCAATCAGCGTGTCACCCGCATAGACCGAAGACTGACTTAAACCCTGTTTGCCAAGCGTGCCTTGTAAAAAGCCATTGGACTGGCTGGTCGCCGTCAGTCTACCAATCCGCGGTGCACAGGTCAGCTGCAGACTTAACGATACGGTTGCCAGCCTTGTCGAGCGCGAGAGTTTTTCACGAATACCGGTAGCCAGCCCCATGTCTGCCAGCAAGGCAAATACCGCAATATTGACCTGACCATCCTGGTCAATCGTATAGTCCTCTGAATCAATATGTAGTACGGACCGTTCGGCACGCACTTCATCGAAACTTAAGGCAAAGAAATTACCGCAAAAATGCAGACCCGGCACTCGATTTAAGGCAATGGCGCGGCGAATTTGTTTCATGATCGAATGATCGGTCAGGTCTCTTTTTTGCATCAATCAACTCAGTATCAAAAAATATACAACCCATTGGTTCTTTTTCAGTCAAAAGAGCCAATGGGCAAAATCTAGCTGTCCTAAAGTGTCGCAGCCGTACCTAAAATCACGGTTTTCTGAGACGACAACACTCCGCCATTACCATGAGCAATCGCTGTATTGGCTCCGGCAATCTGTCGAGCGCCACACTCACCGCGTAACTGACGAACCGACTCAATCAGCAAGAACAAACCATACATTCCAGGATGGCAATACGACAGGCCACCTCCGTTGGTGTTGACGGGTAATTTGCCACCTGGGGCAATATTGCCTCCGGAGACAAACGCACCACCTTCGCCCTTTTTACAGAAGCCGAGGTCTTCCAGGAAAAGGATCGTATTGATTGTAAAGGCGTCATACACCTCGATTACATCCATGTCCTTGGCGGTGAGTCCAGCTTTGGCATAGGCAATTTCACCCGAACGGATCGCACCTGTTTCTACCAGATTAGGCATATTGGAGATCGATGCATGTGTCGTGACATGCCCTTCTCCGAGTAGGAAAACGGGCGCTTTTTTGAGCGTCCTGGCACGTTCGGCTGAAGTCACAACGATTGCGCCGCCACCATCGGTTACCAGGCAGCAGTCACGAATCGTCAGTGGGTAGCTGATCATTCTGGAGGACAGCACATCGGCCACGCTCAGCGGTTTCTTTTCAAAAGCCGCAGGATTGAGCAAGGCCCACTGGCGAGCAGCGACTGCGACTTCTGCAAGCTGTTCACGTGTGGTGCCGAACTCATGCATGTGACGCGCGGCGGCCATGGCGTAGGCTGTCGGTGGTAAAAATGGCTTATAAGGTGTCTCATAGGGGTTGTATTCAGCGACGCTGGTGTTCTTGCGTCCCAACGAACGCTGTGTGCTGCCGTAGGCAATCACCGCAACTTCACACATACCAGTTTCAATTGCCATCTGCGCTTTGGCAAGATGCCCCATGAACGACGATCCACCAGTCGCCGTGGAATCAATAAAGGCTTCTGGAAGCTTCAAATACTCAGCAAGGGCCAGACCCGCGAATCGGCTTTGTGCAGTCGCACTGAAAATGCCATCAACATCACGTGTGGTCAGACCCGCATCAGCCAGCGCGCGATGCACGCCCTGCGCCATGAGATCCATCGCCGAAAAGCCAGGGCCGACCTCTCCGAGATCGGACTCTGCAGCCCCGACAATCGCCACACTACCGCGTTTTAAAGAGTTTTTCATTATGCTGCCACCGGTACAAAAACTGGATAGGGATCATCGCCTTCGGGCGTGTGAAGTCTGAATTGAACGCGCATGCCGATCTTGACCTGGTCGGCGGGGATGTCTTCGACGCGGCTCATGAGACGAAAGCCTTCATCACAATCAATAAGCGCAACGTTATAAGGCGCGGCATCGCGTACAGATATTGCCGAAGTGCTATAGACAGTCCCCAAACCAGAACTGATGCGCCACTCCAGGCAATCTTCACCAGTAAAGGGACAAAATTCACGGGGGAAAAAAACCGCTTTATTAGCAGCCGGGCTGAACTGATAGGCAAGCTGCCCTTGCTTGAGATGTTCCACATACGTTGTATATGGGGCTTGTTTTTTAGTGACCATTTCTTTCCTTTTGCTGCGATCGTAAAAATTGTTTTGGGTTGTTCGACTCAGCGTGCGCTCGATCTGGCTTAAATAAACCGAGATCAGACTCGCTCAACTTTATGCCTGCGTGATTTTCTTACCTGTTAAAGCGCGGCGCTCGTTTTTCGACATAGGCCTGCGTGGCTTCTTTGTGATCAGCTGTTTCTGTACAGCGAATATGTCGCCAAGACTCGCTATCAAGCATTTCTGGCAGCGTGGCATCAAGCGCTTGATTGAGATTTTGCTTCATATAAGCGATCGCAGTACGCGGCCCATTGGCTAGCTTTCGAGCAATCGAGAGCACGAGCGGCTCAAGCGCCTCGGGTTCAACAACCTGATTGAGCAGACCAATCTGAAGAGAAGCCGCTGCATCAAGAATAGGAGTCGTGAAGTACAACTCGCGGGCCTTAGCCATACCAACCAATTTTGGTAAAAAATAATGTCCGCCAAAATCACCCGACAAGCCTACATTCAGAAATGCAGTTCCCAAGCGGGCTGAGGTATCAGCAAAGCGCATGTCACACGCCATCGCAAGTGATAAACCTGCCCCCACAGCAGGGCCGCGGATCATTGCAATGGTGGGTTTATCCATCGTGTGCAGCAGCTCGGAAATACGGGTTCGAGTGCGTAAACGGGCGATCTTTTGCTCAAAGCTGAGTGGCTCTTCGGTCGCGCCAGCCATGCGTGCGACATCACCGCCCGCACTAAATGCTGTGCCTGCGCCCGTCAACACGATTGCACCCACAGCAGGATTATCAATTGCGTCATTTAGAGCGTGATGTAACGCGATATAAATTTCAGGGCTCAACGCATTGCGCCGCTCTGGACGATTGATCGTTAAAACAAGCACACCTTCTTCGATTGTGGTCAGTAACTGTCCGGTCTCATTATGATTTTTTTGCACCATTTTCCCCATTTTTCCCGACGATATCATAGGGCGCGGTGACTGTTGAGTCATTCATTGAGAGTCAAGCCATGGGCATACGTGCGCTCAGACCAAGTGAGGCAAAGAGGCCTGAACAGGAAGCAGCACAAGCTCAAAGGTCACAAGTACGGGATTTTCGCCTCGTTTCAGGCGCCCCTCGGATATCCCACCTAAATAATCGACCATACTAATATCAAGCGCAGCGCGCGGCTGACCGTGCTCATCGGGTCGAATACTGCCCTGCCTGATCAGCATTTCGGTAACGTAAGGCTCCACGATCGTGTTGTCATCGAATACCGCGCCAACTGTACTGCCGACCCCTCCAAGCACAGTGGCGTAATTGATAGCGTGCTGAGAGCAGAATGATTCGAGGGTCAAACAGACATCCTGATTCGGTGCGATGCGTAACGCGTAAGCGGGGTGGTCATAAGTGACTGAGTGATCACTCGGTTGAGCATACTGAGTTTCCAACGCATTCTGGACTGGTTTAAAAAGGGAAAAATTGGTTTCAGCGTCAGGCGCCACACAATACGTCGCCTGTTTCAACACAGACGCAAAGGCCTGAATGGGTTCGCAGATTGTGATGCTCTCGGGGAGCAAGTGACCGCAACGCCTTGCCCCATCCGGTTCAATCCAGACCGCGTGGCAATGCAGCCAGGGTTTGCCATCGCGCTCTCCATAAGTCACGCAAGCCGTTTCAAGCGCCACGCGACCTGCTACGTTGTACTTTTGACTGAAATATACCGAGTGCTCTGGGTGATCAGACAAAGCAGGCATGACATAGCAAAAGGAGACAAAAGCGCCGCCCTCAAGCCTCATGACAGCACTTTTTGCACCAATTGCTCCTAAGGCATCTATCGCGCTTTGCAGTAATGTGGTGCCAGCCTGCAACGTAATCTCGGCGGAAATAAGGGTACTTTTGACTGCGGTGAGTGGTTGCGTACCGGGAATGCCTGGATGATCAATGCTTCGCATAGGTCGATGGTTTTATTTTAAATAGCTGATGATTGTTATTAGCAATTGATAGCGATAGAAAGGTATTACATGTAAGAATTGAGTGATTACTGCTATAAATCGAGCATTAAATGGATAAAATCAAGAAAATGCTTTAAGAATATTTCGATCATACAATCGATTAAAAGATCAGCAATCATCACTCGACGAGACAACATGGATTTCACCCTTACTGCCGCCCAGAAAGACCTTCAGGAGCGCACCAGACGTTTCATCACCGAAAAGATTATTCCGCTCGAAAAAGACCCGCGTGTGACTTCGCATGGCCCCACGGAGGAATTGCGACGCGAACTCGTCGCACTGGCACGAGAGGCTGGCTTACTGACACCGCATGCGTCTGTCGAGCTCGGGGGGTTGGGCTTATCCCATATGGATAAGGCCATTGTTTTCGAAGAGGCGGGATTCTCGACTCTTGGCCCGACAGCAATGAATATTCATGCTCCGGATGAGGGCAATATCCATCTAATGGAAATGGTGGCGACGCATGAACAGAAGGAGCGCTGGTTACGTCCTCAGGTCCAGGGACTGACACGTTCATGTTTTGCCATGACAGAACCCGATCCGGGTGCGGGTGCAGATCCCTCAATGATGTTGACGACCGCAGTGCGTGATGGTGACGATTATGTGATTAACGGCACCAAGTGGTTTATTACCGGCGCCCAGGGTGCGAGCTACGTCATTATTATGGCCAAAATGGAAGACGGTTCAGCCACCATGTTCCTGAGCGATATGGATCGTGCAGGTATTAGGGTGGTCAGACAAATGGATGCCATGGACAGCTGTTTCACCGGCGGCCACTGCGTCATGGAG
>CANBUF010000133.1 GCA_947372575.1 Alcaligenaceae bacterium
TTCTTTAGATAAAGGTTTATTTCATCGACAGGCGCATCATTGATTTCGAGTGCTTTCAATGAATCCGTTAAATTGCGTACCGACAGAAAACCGATGCCATGCACATCATTGGACACCTCACGTGCAACCTCTCTGGCAGAACCAAGCTCTTTCATCTGGCGCGAAATCAAGCCACCATCCATCAGAATATTCTCAATGCTGGCACGTGTTGTTGAACTGTCATTTCGACCGTATAGGTGAATGCGTGCATCGCTGCCACCGAGCTCCTTCCAGTTTGTAATAATTCCTTCAAACACCTCTCGAGCCTGTATGGTCGACAGGCCAGTGATAGGAGAGTCTGGGTGGACCACGATTGCAATGCCATCGATACCAATCAGCGCATTATGTATATTGAGATAGTTTTCATTTGGAGCGAGGTCTTGTGACATCATTGCGATATCTACGCCTCCGTGCTCCAGGGCAATCAAACCCGCACGCGAATGGCCTTTTTCGATGACGATATCGACATGCGAATGCTCGCGGTTAAAAGCTTGCGCGAGCATTTTGACATAAGGCACCATGGGTGCAGCACCCGCAATCAGAAGATTGATACGCTGTTCATTTTTGAGTTGTTTCCAGTAAAGTCCTGTTGATACCGCTGCGGCCGTCACACTTGCACCGGCGACCGTGATCCACTTGAATAGTTGTCTGCGATTCATTCTGTACTCAACGCTACGGGAACCAACCCTAATTTTTTTATGATGGCCTGGCCTTTGTTGGGTGCCAGACAATAATCAATAAATGCTTGAGTGGGTGGTTGGATTTTGGATAATGCGACGAGCGACAAGCTGCGCCTGATGGGGTATTTTTCTGTCTGGATTTTCTCTACATCAGGATAAAAATCATTGATGGATATAATTTTGACTGGTTTTCCAATCACATTGACCGGGCTGGTAAAACCGATCCCATTCCTATCTTGGGCCACTGATGAAATAATATCCAGACCATCTTTGGTTTTTGCTTTAGGCGTAATGGTGGCCTTGTCTTCGAGGACAATCGTGCGCCACGATTCAAAACTCCCCCTGTTTGGGCTCTGCGTATAGACCTGAATCGGACCCTCGTTCAGTCCGAGTTGCTTCCAGTCTGAAATCTGTCCAGTGAAAATATCCTGTAATTGTTCGAGGGTTAAGTTTTCAACCTGAGACGAAGGATGGACGATGACACCCAGCGCATCATAAGCAATCGAAATTTTCTGGATTTTGATTTTTTGTTTACGCGCCCATTTGGCAAGTTCAGGGCTTATTCCACCTGAAACCATTCCAATATCTGTTGTTCCATCCATTGCGGTTTTGTAGCCGCGCAAGGTACCTCCGGCCATCGTCGGGATACCGATTCTGGGGAAGTCTTTCATATATTGGTAGGCAATCGGTTTGATTAGCGCCAAAACCGTGTCTGAGCCACGTAACTGAACAAACGTTGTCGCAGTAGAGATAAAGCTGGGTGTCGTCATTTTTTATCTGGTTTGCAAAGTCAGAGAGATCGCCTGACTCGATTGTGGACTTTTCACCCATTCACGATTAGGTTTTTAACTGAGTTGAGGAGGACAAGTTTAGCTCGAAACAGGGTGTAAGAGACCTGCGGCCAGCTCAACAAAGGCCTGAAGATAGTCGGTCTGTCCATCAGACTCTCGCATGCCCAGAAATATCTGCTTGGCGATGCCTTGTTTACCCAGGCGGATCGCACTGATTTGAAGCTTGTCCGCATACTCGTCGACCAGCCAGCGGGGTAGAGCTGCGACACCTCGGCCCGCAGCCACCATTTGCAGCATGATATCGGTCGTCTCAATGAACTTGTGTCGAGCAGGTGCACAACCAGCTGGTAACAGGAATTGGTTATAGATGTCCAGACGTTCGATTTCGACGGGATAGCTAATCAGTGTTTCGCTTGCAAGTTGTTCGGGCACAATAAACTCCTGGTTCGCAAGCCGGTGCGATGCACTGACAACCAGTACTTGCTCATAGTCAAAGACGGGTTCGTAGCGCAATCCTGGCTTATAGAGCGGGTCTGGGGTGACCAGCAAATCTATCTCATACCCAAACAGCGCCCCGACGCCTCCGAACTGGAATTTTTGTCTGACGTCCACATCCACATCGGGCCAGGCGGCCAGGTAGGGCGCCACGATTTTGAGAAGCCATTGATAACAAGGATGGCACTCCATTCCAATACGCAGCGTGCCACGCTGACCCTCTGCATATTGGCTGATCCGCATCTCGGCATGCTCGAATTGAGGGAGCAAACGATTTGCGACTCCTAGCAGATACTGCCCCGCCTGAGTCAGTCGAAGCTGACGCCCCTCTTTTTTCCAGAGTGGCGTGCCGAGCTGCTGTTCGACTTTTTTGATCGTATGGCTAAGCGCGGACTGTGTCAGGCACAACACGCTGGCCGCAGCTGTCAGTGAGCCCTGACGATCAACTTCGCGCAGGATATTCAGGTGAATACGTTCAATCATGTGCTGTACTCATGAAAATTAATCATATATCGATGAAACAATACCATTATTCTTCATGAGTCAAAGTCATTAGGATGCAAACCTTAATGTTAAGGATGTATCTCATGGTCACGACACACAATCTCGGTTTTCCTCGCATTGGTCCAACGCGCGAGTTGAAATTTGGTCTGGAAAAATACTGGAAAGGTCAGTCTTCAATCGAAGACCTGAATGCACTCGGTACGCAATTGCGCACCAACAACTGGGAGATCCAGTCACAACTGGACTTTGTACCAGTGGGGGACTTTTCGTTTTACGACCAGGTTCTGGATATGAGCTTCATGCTCGGCAATATTCCACAACGCGCCCATCGCCATGACGGTCACGGGCTGGATCATTATTTCAGGGCGGCACGTGGACGGTCTGCGGATGATTCGGCCTGCAGTGGTGTACATGCGGGTGAAATGACAAAGTGGTTCGATACAAACTATCACTATATTGTCCCGGAATTCACGGCGCAGACGGTGTTCAGTCTAGATGCCTCGCGACTGCTTGAGCAGCTGTCTCAGGCGCGTCTATGCGGTGTACGCGCCAAACCCGTCATCATTGGGCCATTGACCTATCTTTGGCTCGGAAAGTCAAAAGATGGCTCTGATAAGTTAGAGCTTCTTGAACGTTTACTACCGAGCTATATCCAGTTACTGGAAACCCTGGCCACCGCAGGTGTGCAGTGGGTTCAATTCGACGAACCCATCTTGGTGACCGAGCTGGATCCAGCCTGGCAGCAAGCTTTTGTCTGCGCCTACCAATCACTTGCGACCAATCAGATCAAGGTGCTGTTGGCGACCTATTTTGGCCAATTGCAAGAAAACTTGTCCTTGGCCTGTTCTTTGCCTGTCCAGGGGTTGCATCTTGATGCCATTCAGGCCAGAGCCGAGGTTGCACAGGTGATCGAACAATTGCCCGAAGACCGTGTCTTGTCTCTGGGCGTCATTAATGGTCGCAACATCTGGAAGACCGATTTGCACGCGACACTCGAATGGCTCGAGCCCGTGCACCGCGTCTTGAAGGAACGGTTATGGATCGCACCATCCTGTTCTTTGCTACACGTACCCGTTGATCTCGCGCCTGAACAGAAGCTGGATCGTGAAATTAAAAACTGGCTCTCGTTCGCTCGCCAAAAATTGGATGAGCTCACATTGCTCGGCCAAGCGCTCAACAACGGTCGGGTGACGGTGCAGGCAGAGCTTGTCTCCAATAGTGCCGCAATCAGACAACGTAAAAGTTCTCCGCGCGTGCACCACGATGAAGTACAGTCTGCTGTTGTAAATATCAGTGTCGCGCTTGGCAATCGAAAAAGCGCCTACGAACAGCGTGCGCAGAAGCAAGCTGCCTGGCTTAATTTGCCTGCGTATCCAACGACTACGATCGGCTCCTTTCCTCAGACGCCTGAAATCCGTCTGGCCAGAAGCCAGTTTCGCCAGGGCGCGCTGGATGTTGCAGTCTATCAGTCAATGATGCAGGCAGAGATTGCACGTTGCGTTCAGGAGCAGGAGTTACTTGGAATTGATGTGTTTGTGCATGGAGAGCCTGAGCGAAACGATATGGTGGAATATTTTGGCGAACAACTCGAAGGCTACGCCTTTAGCGAGTTTGGCTGGGTGCAGTCCTATGGCTCGCGTTGCGTCAAGCCGCCGATTCTGTTCGGAGATATCAGTCGACCAGTGGCGATGACGGTGCAATGGACGACGTATGCGCAGTCACTGACAAATAAACCGATGAAGGGTATGTTGACGGGCCCCGTCACGATTTTGAACTGGTCCTTTGTGCGTGATGATCAGCCGCGTTCGCAGACCTGCTATCAGCTTGCGCTTGCTATACGTGCAGAAGTCCTCGATCTCGAAAATGCCGGCGTACGGATTATCCAGATTGATGAGGCTGCCTTGCGAGAGGGGCTTCCCTTACGTCGATCGCAATGGCCGGAGTATCTGCGCTGGGCGGTGCAATGCTTTCGAATCACTGCGAATGGTGTGCAAGATGACACGCAGATCCATACCCATATGTGTTACTCGGAATTTAATGACATCATCGCATCCATTGCAGATATGGATGCGGACGTGATCACGATCGAGACCTCGCGTTCGGATATGGAGCTGCTGGATGTGTTCGATGCGTTTAATTATCCAAATCAAATCGGACCTGGTGTCTACGATATTCATTCGCCCAATATTCCGGGCCAAGAGGAGATTGTGAGTCTGATGCGTAAAGCTGCAGAGCGTATCCCAGTCGAACGGCTCTGGGTCAATCCTGATTGCGGGTTAAAAACACGCGCCTGGGCAGAAGTCAGACCGGCTTTGAAAAACATGGTCGAGGCGGCCAGGATCCTGCGTGGAAGTTCTCCCCAATAAGTGGGGTTAAGGATGTGGATAACTTTAGGGATAACTCCCAACATCCGCGCCAGTGCTTGGTGCTGAAAGACCTGATTCAATCTTGCTCAGCTTGGCGTATATTGTCCAGATAAGCGCTGTCTACATAAATATCGTGTACTTGCAGATTATTTAACCATTAAGGAGTTGTCGATGAAATCACTGATCAAAGCATTGGTAGTGATGCTGATGTTCCCAGTTACGATGGCGTTTGCCGCGGGTCAAACTTTTACGCAATCTCAGTTTGACGCGTTGATGAAGGATAGTAAGCCCGTTATTGTTCACGTGCATGCGCCCTGGTGCCCAAACTGCAAATTGCAGGATCCTATTCTCAATAGTCTGATCAAGTCACCTGCTTATAAGGATGTGACGTTCCTGGAAGTCGATTTTGATACGCAGAAAGATGTTCTGAAAACATTCAACGTCTCGATGCAAAGTACCATTCTTGTCTTCAACAAGGGGCAAGAGCAAGGGCGCTTAACTGGCAATACTAAAGAAGCAGACATAGAGAACTTAGCCAAGAAAGCACTGTAATGGAATTTGGCATTGGGTCTTATCTCATTGCCTTTGGGGCGGGTGTGCTTTCTACGCTCTCGCCTTGTGTGCTGCCGTTGTTGCCGGTCATCATTGCCTGCGCAGTCAATGAAAACAAGTTCGGTCCTCTCGTCGTGGCGATTGGCATGGCGCTGTCCTTTGCCGTGATCGGTACGATGCTCGCAAGCGTAGGCGTGAGCATCGGTTTGGATCAAAATTACTTTCGCTTCTTTGCTGCCATTGTGATGGTGCTAATCGGAGTTGTTCTGCTTTCAACTTCACTGCAAGAGCGCTTTGCTATGGCGAGTTCTGGACTGAGCAATTTTGGTCATCAACTAATCGCCAAGGTCTCGATCCATGGGCTGCGCGGACAGTTTGTGATTGGACTTTTACTAGGCCTGGTGTGGGGGCCGTGTGTGGGCCCAACCCTTGGAGCTGCGGTCACACTGGCCAGTCAGGGGCGCCATTTAATCAATGTGACCTTGCTGATGTGTGTCTTTGGACTAGGAGCCGGGCTACCCATTGCATTGGTATCGCTATTGTCGCGAGAGGCGATGGTCCGTGCCAGAGGCAAGTTACAAGGTGCGGGTCA
>CANBUF010000134.1 GCA_947372575.1 Alcaligenaceae bacterium
GCCCGGCGTGATCATCACACCGGGCGTTTGACTGATATGCAACGGTTTAGTCAGCGTACTGACCAGCTGATTTGAGCAATGGGCTCCATTTTGCGATTTCTGAGGTCAGCCAGGCCTGAAGCGCGGCTGGATTTTGCTTTGACTCAGGAACAATCACGGCACCGAGATCCTGGATCTTCTGGATCACAGCAGGGTCTTTCAAGGCTTCTTTGACTGCGAGATTAAAGCGGGCCAGGACCTCAGGTGGAATGCCTTTAGGGCCGTAAATGCCATGCCAGACAACCACTTCAAAATCTTTCAGGCCGCTTTCGCGTAATGTGGGTGTGTCAGGCAGCGCGGCAATACGCTCAGCTGTCGTCACGCCGTAGAGTTTGACCTTGCCCGCTTTGATCTGTGGCAATGTCTGAGTGGTCTGGTCGCAGAGCACATCGAGCTGTCCACCCAGCAGTGCAGTCATGGCAGGGCCTGTGCCAGAGTAAGGAATCGAGGTAAAGCCGGTACCGATTGCCTGCTGCAAGAGCGTGCCGCATAACTGCGATACGGCACCCAGACCTGCGTTGGCCAGGTTGATCTTGTCGCCATTTTCTTTTGCGTATTTGATGAACTCGGCCATATTGTTAGGCGGAAAATTCTTGCTGCCGAGCAATGTCATCGGCACATCGGCAAGCAGCGTGACATAGCTGAAGTCGGTCAGCACATCAAAGGGGAGTTTGCGATATAGCGTCGGTGCTGTTGCCATACCATTGTGGTGAATCAGGAATGTATAGCCATCTGGCGCGGCCTTGGCCACCACCGCTGCTGCGACGGTACCGCCTGCGCCGAGCCGGTTTTCGACGACTACGGTTTGACCCAGATTCTTGGTCATGGATGCCGCGAGCGTGCGTGCAAGGACATCTGTCGGGCCGCCCGCAGCAAAGGGCACAATCAGGGAGATCGGACGATTGGGATAGGCGTCTGCCGCAGAGGCAACGCTCAGGAGCGACGTCAGAATGCCCGTAGCGGCGAGTGCGCCGCGTATAGTTTTGGCAAGAATCATGGAGTTCTCCAATTGATATGGAATTTGGATCGAACCTTGAATTGTGCAGTAAATGACGATCGGACGATAGGCTATAAACCCTTACTCGTATGAGATCGCTTCACTGAGACGCTTGCTTTGGTCAGGAACTTGTTTTACTGCGGGGATTGCTTGGCGGCGTGCCCAGGCTTAGCAGGCAGCCATCCCTGGCCGCTGAGGATCGCGTTCAGGCGTACATCGTGGTCCTGGGGGCGATAGTGTGCCGTACCATGGTCCAGCTGGCCCTCTGCCCAGGCGATGCCAATGGTCTGGGCCTGGAAGCCTTGTTCGTGCATGGCCGCCAGAGTACGATCGTAGTAGCCGCCACCATAGCCCAACCGGTCTGAGGTACTGGTAAAACCCAGTGTCGGGACGAGTACGATGTCGGGGATCAGTGCCCCCGTGCAGCGTGGCTCCATCACTCCAAAATTACCTGGTGTCAGGGACATATCAGAAGCCCAGCGATGGAATTCGAGTGGCGCATGTCGTGTAACAACAACAGGGAGCACCACCGTCATGCCGATTTGTTCGAGGTGATTCAGTAATGGTCCAATGTCTGGCTCATCCTCCATGGGCCAGAAGGCGGCAACCACGCAGGGCGCTACCTGTGCAAACCAGGACTTCAGCTCCGCGCAGATATAGGCACTTTGTCGTACTTTGCTTTGCGCAGGCATGGTCTTGCGTGCAGTGCGCAAGCGCGTTCGGATCAGGTCTGCGTTATTCTTTGACATATGTCGCAACGGTGCTGACGGGTGTAGGAAAGAGGCGTTTCATGCAGGTAAGAACAAAGTATCAGAATTTCATCTCTGGCGCATGGCCACAAGCTCTGGCAAGTACTTCCTTTGCGTTGTCCTGTTTAGTTGCAACAATAGCCTTGTCTCCGCTTTCTGGGGTGTACGCACAATCCGTCGCGCAGCCTGGCTCCGTCAATCCCAATGCTGAGAATCCAAACGCTTATGGCCCCGCCCGGTTTGTGATTCAGCCCGATGGGAGCTTGCAGCAAGTCAAGGGTGTTGACGCGCCGCCTGTTACACCAACTGGCACAACAGCACCCGCTAAGCGCCTGGCAGACGGGATGCCTGATGTCGCAACCCCTGTAGTTTCTTCGCGTGCGCCCAATGCGGCCTCGACGCAGCCCAATACCGCCGTCAAGCCCGGCGCATCGATTGCTGCACCGGATACCACTGCAGCAGCGCGGGCCGTCGCTGTGGCGCGTGATGCCATGAATAACAAGCAGTGGACGCAATTAAATAAGCTCGTGCCGCAGGCCAGCGGTGATGTGCTTGCGATCTACCCCGAGTACTGGTCCTTGCGTAATCAGATCGGTTCAGCCGGTTCACCAGCAACTCAGCAGGTACTCAATGACTTTCTGCATAAATACGCAGGTTCGTATCTGGCCGACAAACTCAAATCTGAGTGGTTGCTCGCAGCTGCGCGTGGAGGAGATTTCGCAACTGTTCAGGAGCTAGGTCCGGTTAAAAATACCAATAATCAAATCCAGTGCGCTCAGCTTGAGGCGCGGCATATGTTGGGTCAGCGGGCCAGTGCGCCAGAGGCTGCAAAAACATTTGCACCCGTTGGTGCTTGCTGGAAACTTTTTGATCAGTTGGTGGCAGACAACGTCTTGACCTCGACCGAATTGATACCCTTTGTCCAGGATGCGCTCGAGAACAACAAGACCGCCGATGCACGGCGTCTGGCAGACTATATGCTCGACGCTTCCGATATGACTGTCTACGACGCCATGATGCGTGATCCACAAAAATGGCTGGCTGGGCAAGCCGTGCAAACTGGGCAGCGCTCTGCAGTACGTAATGCACTGATCGCCATGGCGTTGTCACGCCTGGCGCGAACCGACCTGAATGCTGCAGAAGACCTTGTTCGCCGTGACTGGACAGACAAACTGCCAAAACAGAATTTACAGTGGGTCTATGGGCAGATGGCCTTGCTGGCGGTGATTAATCTCGATAATCGTGCCTATGGCTGGTATCGCGAAACGCTCGATGCGCGTCTGACCGATAATAATTATGCTTGGCGGGTACGCGCCTCAATTCGTCAACCCAAAATCGATTGGCCCTGGGTGAATCAGTCGATCGCTCACATGGGCGCTGTGCAGCGTAATGAAGCAGCCTGGACTTACTGGCGTGCTCGGGCGCTGATGGCGATGGGTCAGGCCAACGAAGCGCAGGCGTTGTTTGCAAAAATTTCGAGTCAATTCAACTTTTATGGCCAACTGGCAGTCGAAGAGCTGGGTAAGCCAATCGTGGCGCCAGATCGCCCTGCACCCGTCACCGAGCAAGAGATCGACCAGGCCAAAGCCAATATCGGCTTGCAGCGCGCAGTGACACTGTTCAAGCGCGGCTGGCGTGGGGATGCCGTACCTGAGTGGAATTTTGCCTTGCATGGGATGACCGATCGGCAGCTGATGGCAGCAGCCGAGTTGGCGCGTCACGAAAATATCTATGACCGGGTGGTCAATACCTCGGATCGTACGCTTAAGGAGTTTGATTTTTCGCAGCGCTACATCGCACCCTTTGAAGGGCGTGTGACGGCCCAGGCGCGCCAGATCGAGGTTGATCCGGCCTGGGTGTATGGTTTGATTCGCCAGGAGTCGCGTTTCATCATGGATGCCAAGTCCGTGGTGGGTGCCTCGGGTTTGATGCAATTGATGCCAGCGACCGCCCGTTGGGTCGCCAATAAAATCGGCATGACAGACTTCAAGCCTCATCAAGTCTCTGACTTTGATACGAATACCAAACTGGGAACCAATTACCTGAGTATGGTGCTGTCCGATCTGGGCGGCTCGCAAGTGCTTGCAAGTGCAGGCTATAACGCAGGACCCGGACGTCCGATGCTCTGGCGTTCAAAGTTGAATGGTCCTGTCGAAGGCGCCATTTTTGCAGAAACAATTCCTTTTAATGAAACGCGCGACTACGTCAAGAACGTTATGTCTAACGCAACCTATTACGCAGCGCTGTTCAGCGGCCAGCCGCAATCCCTGAAAGAGCGTTTGGGCCAGATCGTGCCTCAGCCTTACGGGCGTACGCCTTTGCCGTGATGAGTGATCCGGTACTTAAAGGGTTGCAGTTCTTTGTCGTCGGCGGCGCGGTGCGTGACGCCTTGTTGCACCGTCAAGCGGGTGATCGGGACTGGGTGGTGGTGGGCGCAACTCCCGAAGAAATGGTTGCTCGCGGCTTTATTCCGGTGGGCGGCGATTTCCCCGTGTTTTTGCATCCCACGACAAAAGAGGAATATGCCCTGGCGCGAACAGAGCGTAAGTCTGGTCGAGGTTATAAAGGGTTTACCTTCTATACCGGAACAGATGTCACACTCGCGGAGGATTTGCAGCGTCGGGACTTGACGGTTAATGCGATTGCCCAAGACGCGGCTGGCGCGTTAATCGACCCGCTCAATGGTGCAGGCGATGTGCGTGACAAGGTCTTCAGGCACGTTGGACCCGCCTTTGAAGAGGATCCCGTTCGCATGTTGCGCCTGGCGCGATTTATGGCGAGATTTACTGATTTTGTGATCGCACCCGAGACACTTGAACTATGCAAAAAAATGGTTCACCTCGGTGAGGTCGATGCGCTGGTGCCTGAGCGTGTCTGGCAGGAACTCTCGCGTGGCCTGATGTGCGAACAGCCATCGAGAATGTTGTCTGTGCTGGTCGAGACGGGAGCGAGTGCGCGTGTGATGCCGCATTGGGTGGATAGCTCGCGCGTACGCGGATGTGTCGATCAGGCCGCAGTGGCTGAGTTGAAATTATCTGCACGCTTTGCGTTGCTCTGTATCGATATGCAAGATGCTGCCCTGTTGGCCAAGCAATTGCGTGCGCCAACTGAATGTGCGGATATGGCAAGGTTGTTGTCGCGCGTGCTGCATGCGCTTGCAGCAAGTACACCCGAAGAGGTGCTCGCGCTATTTGAGCAGTGCGATGCACTCAGGAAACCAGAGCGGTTCATGGAGCTCTTGCAGGCGGCACATCTGGTCCAACCTGGTCCAGTAGAAAATTGGCATCGCTGGCTGGATGCTGTGCTCGCGATTGATGCGGGTGCAGCGGCCCGTACTGCCCAGGATCCACAGCAGATTAAGGCCGTCGTCAGGCAGGCGCGTCTGGACGGGTTACGGCTGGTTTTTTAAGCGCTATAAACTGTCGCGCCGGTCGGCACGTGAGAAGCCCTGCAGGGATCCGTCGATGTCGCGGCCTAGCACCAGTACTTTAAAGAGTTCGCCCATCTCGGCCTCCGAGGTGAGCTTCTGAATCGCGACGCGGGTCTGAGCCTGACTGCGTGCGCTCAGGTCGCCTTGTGCCTGCATCACCTCAGCCAGACCTGCGTTGAGCAGGAATCTTGCTTGTGAGGTGTAGCCCAGCACGTCCAGACCGCCCGCGAGCGCCGCGTCGGCCATAGCAGTAAAGTCAACGTGTGCGGTGATGTCTTGCAAACCTGGCACGATCAGTGCGTGGTCATGCGCCAGATGCTGGATATGGCACATCATGGTTCCACGATGTCGCTGCGGATGATAGTACTCATGGCGCGGGAATCCATAGTCGATCAATATTGCCGCACCACGTTCAAGCCAGGTGCCCAGCTCACGGATCCAGCTTTCTGCCTGGAGATTGATCTCCGAGCAGTAATCAGGCAAAACGGGCATGCGTTGTGTGACAGCCTTGGTCAAGGCTGTGGGCGCAGGGCGGTCGGCGTACTGGAAGGCTACGCCATCCCAGATGACGCCACGTTGCAGGAGTTGCCCGTGTTCGGACCAGGTAAACAGCTCGACCGGCATGGCATCGAGTACCTCGTTGGCTACGACACAACCCGAAAAGCTGTCGGGCGCCTGATCAAGCCAGGTGACGCGATCCGCCCATTTTTGCAAACGTTCTTGCTGACGCAATTTAAGGTCGGCGGAGACTTCGAGGATTTGGTACGAGACGCTC
>CANBUF010000135.1 GCA_947372575.1 Alcaligenaceae bacterium
GGTGCAAAACGTGCTTCAACGGTTATTACTTTTGAACCCCTGCTGATCCAGGCGGGCGGCCCTGAGGTCACGTTTTTACACGCCGGACGTTCCAGCCAGGATATGCATGCGACTTACCGCGCAGCCATTTTGCGCGATGACATGTTGAAACTCGCTGACCAGCTGAACAAGACATCGCTTTCTCTGGTGAAATTGGCCGAAAAGCATCGCGATACGATTGTTCCCAACTACACAAATGGTGTAGCCGCGCAGCCTAATAGTTATGGCCATTACCTGCTAGGCCAGGCGGCAGGACTGGAAAGAGATGCGCAGCGCATCCGCGAAGCCTACGCACGGATCGACCGTTCACCTATGGGAACAACCGTACTCAACGGGACAAGCTGGCCGCTCAATCGCCAGCGAATGGCGCAATATCTGGGATTCTCTGCGCTCGTGGACAATGCCTATGATGCGGGACAAATCTCATCCATGGATGAGCCCGTTGAAGCCAGCTCCATCGTGACCAGTATTGCGCTGCATGCGGGTGGTTTTGTCGAAGACCTCATGACGCAATACGCGCAAGCCAGGCCATGGATTTTGTTGCAAGAAGGTGGTGCCAATACCTACGTCTCAAGCGCTATGCCTCAAAAGCGTAATCCTGGCCTGCTCAATAAGACCCGCAGCGAGGCATCGACCGCAATAACTCTTGGCATGGGGGTTGTGTTCCAGGCACATAACATCACGCCGGGTATGAGCGACCCCAAAGAGGTCAAGGCCAATAGCGCGATGGTCAACAGTGCCATACTTTTTCTGAAAGATTGGGACAGTATTCTGAATGCGCTGGTGATCAGTCCCGAGCGTGCGTTGGAAGAACTCAATAGCGATTGGACTGCCTCACAGGAACTGGCCGATGTGCTCATGCGCAAGTACAAGTTACCCTTTCGCATCGGGCATCATTTTGCCTCTGAGGTGGTTGATTTTGCCAAGGCGAAGGACATTAAACCACTCGACTTTCCGTACGCCGAGGCAACACGCATTTATGCAGAGGCTGTTCGCGGCACAGATTATCCAAGTGTCTTGCCGATGAGCGAAGCAGAATTCCGCTCAACACTTGATCCGATCTCCATTGTTAAGAACCGCGCATCAGTTGGTGGACCGCAACCCGCTGAAATGGATCGTATGCTCAAGGCAGCTAAACGTCAGTTGGCTCGACAGGGTGAATGGATCAACGAAAAACGTGCGTATATAAACGATGCATTAACTGCTCTCGATCGTGACTTTACAAAGATCATTGGCGACAAGTAACGATACTCGGTAGTTCAAAAGTATGACGCGGATTCAGGTAGACGCCCTCGTTCAGAACGCTTTACTCTCGTGTAGTTCCGTCTCAACTAGATGCTGCAGGATACCAACGCCGCATGAGCTGGACTTTTAAAGAGTCATTGACAAGCAGGCACATCACCATTGCATACACAAAAATCAACACGGTCTGAGGCCAGGGCAGGGAGGTCAGGCCAGGAAGTCCGAAAAAAGCCAGTAATGTACCCGCTGAGACTTCAGACAAGAACGACCATATCAGGATTTTGCCTGGTCGCGTGTTCCAGAAAGGACCGCGTTCGCGGATGGATAGTATAGAAAACGCAGCTGTATACAACATGAGCAAAAAGCAGAACGTATTCAAATATTCATCGTTCTGCGCCAATCCCAAATGAAACCACCCAAACCAGAGTAAAAGTAAAGACTCCACCAGCATGGCAACGCCAAGCAAGGCGGCTATCAACACATAACCATTGATTTTCCAGGTTTCAGGCTTGATCGATGGATGTACGTTGTCGGTCGCCAGCGCAATTTTGGTGGAATCCGTCACCAGCACGAGCAGCAGCATAGCAAAAGCGGATATGACAAACTTCCCCGTTGCTACATAGGTGAGTGCGACAAACGGAGCTTTGAGGATCGTGCGGCTGATTTTGTTCAGAATCCAGGTCAGTAGCCGCTGGTAGATCATCCGGCCTTGTCCGATGAGACTCACGATATTGACCAGGCCAGGTTCGGTCAGGATGACGCTGGCAGCACCGCGCGCAACATCGGTCGCGTTATAGGTCGCGATTCCAACCTCTGCCTGGCGTAGTGCGGGCGCATCATTCACCCCATCGCCAGTCATTCCCGTGACATGTCCTGCTTGTTGCAGGGTCTTGACCACTGCATACTTATCCTCTGGGTAGACTTCGGCGTACCCCCCTGCATTTAGCACCGAATTTTGCCCGAGGTTGCCTTCTAGCTTCTTTAAGGCTGAAAACGATTCAATGCCCTGTAAACCAATTTTTCTGGAGAGTTCGTTGGCGACGGCAAGTGCATCACCGGTCAGCATTTTGACGCCAATTCCCAGCCGTTGCAGCTCTGTAATCAATGCTGCGGCTTCAGGGCGTGGCGGGTCGTAGAGCGAGACCAGACCAATTAGCTCAGGCTTATTGCCCGGCCGACCTTGTGCAACGGCCAGTACACGATAGCCCTTGGCTGCCGACTCGCTAAGTTTGCTTTCAATCAGCGTCAGCAGAGGTGTTGCGGGCTGGCATATTTTCAGAATGCTTTGCACTGCACCTTTGAGTACGCTCAGCTCTTGTCCATTCCGATTAATCTTCGCTTCAGTACGACGATTTTTTGCGTCGAATGGAGAAAAGGAAAGTAGTTTGTCGTTTGAGAATTGATTCGATCCTGCACTGGCACGTGCCGCTTCGATAAAGGCCAGATCGATTGGATCCTGATTGGCCTCCTGCGAAGCAAGTGCACCATAAGACAGCACATCCTCGGTTGTCCATCCGGGCAGTGCAAAAACGTTGACCACCTTGAGTTGGTTCATGGTGATGGTGCCCGTTTTATCGACGCATAACTGGTCCATCGTGGCAGCATCTTCAACTGCACTGAGGCGTGTGATCAGAATACCTTTTTTAGAGAGATCGCTTGCACCCACTGACAGGCATATCGTAAACATAACCGGCAATGAAACAGGAATCGCACTCATTAACAGCACAAGCATAATGGGCACAATATCGACCATCGGTGTTTCACGCGCGAAGGCAAAACCGATCACGATTGCCATCAAAGATATGACGATCAGGAATAGCCAGAAAACGACTTTGGTGATAATTTTTTCGATATGTAGTCTGGGTTTGGCTTCTTGTACAAGCTCAGTCGTTTTGCCCAGGCGTGTATGAATACCCGTTGCTTGAACCATACCGATCGCTTCGCCCCGGTGCACAACAGAACCAGAAAGCAACGCGTCGCCGATGACTCTGTTCACATCAATTGACTCGCCAGTCATGGCGGACTGATCGACTTCTATCTCACCTTCGCACAGACGCAGATCTGCTGGTACGAAGTCGCCAGGGCGGATGCGCACGATGTCACCTGGAACCAGTTCGCGCGAAGGAACAACTCTCCAGTTTCCATCGCGCAATAGGCGAACATTGATGTGGAGTCGACTGCGAAGCGTTTGCACAACGCTTGTTGCCCGCTGCTCCTGGTAAAAACTGATGAGCGCATTGACGACTAGTAAAACGCTGACAACGATCAGATCGGCATATTTGTGCAAAAAGATGGAGACAACAATAATGAGCTCCAGCATCAGGGATGAGGGCGTCGTGAATTTTTTTAGCAAGCGTATGAAAGGATGATTCTTTTTGACCTGAACTTCGTTTGGGCCAAACTGCTGCATACGTCTGTTTGCCTCCACGCTACTGAGTCCGACTTCCAGTGAAGTCGACAAGTCGCTCAACTGTTCCATAGAAACAGTTACTTCGGTAGATGGATCGCTTGCAGGTAGCACAATGAATCTCCCGAGAAAAAGAAACAGACTCAGTGTTACTTTACAAGAATACACCTAAAACTCTGCATGACTGCTATCGATGAGCCCAATGAAACCAATGCTGATATCCATTCGTGAACTTATCAATCGAGCTGCAGCAAAGCTGTGTGCCATGATCGTGATGATTTATCCTGTGTACGCGCAGGCTCAGGCGCAGTCCTTCGAGGCCTGTGTCGCGGGACTGCGGCAAACTGCCTTGTCTCAAGGCATCAGCCAGGCGACCTTTACGCAAGCGATGGCCGACTTGACGCCGGATCCAGAGGTGCTGAAATCTTATGAATACCAGCCGGAATTCACAACTCCGATCTGGGACTATGTCTCGGGCCTGGTCGATGAGGAACGTATCAAAGATGGACGTGAGCGACTTGCAGAGTGGTCCTCAGTGCTCGGTAAGATCGAACAAGAATATGGCGTCGATCGAAATGCGGTCGTTGCTGTCTGGGGCGTGGAGTCCAATTTTGGTCGGATACAGGGCAAAAAAGAGCTGCTACGCTCGCTCACGACCCTGGTCTGTGCTGACAAGCGCCAGACTTTTTTTCGTGGCGAATTGATGGCGACTTTAAAGATATTGCAGACCGGTGATATTCCACCAGCGGCATTGCTGGGCTCGTGGGCAGGTGCGTTTGGACAAACGCAATTCATGCCGACGACCTTTCAGCGCCTAGCGATAGACTTTGATGGGGATGGCAAGCGCGATATTGTGAATTCAGTGCCGGATGCGCTGGCATCGACCGCTAATTTTCTACATCGCGGTGGGTGGGTGACAGGCGAGCCCTGGGGCTATGAAGTCAAACTGCCGCCCAACTATTCTGGACCCTCGGGACGCCGTAACCGCCAACCCCTCTCTAAATGGACCAGTCTTGGCATTCGTCGCCTCGAACCCGCTGCACGCGCCTCTAACCACACGTCAGTCAAGCAGGTCCCTGCTGACACCACACAGGCTGCTCTGCTTTTGCCAACAGGTCCTGAGGGGCCAGCATTCCTGGTATTTAAAAACTTTGATGTCATCTATGGCTATAACGCCTCAGAGTCATACGCCTTATCAATTGCTCATCTCGCTGATCGTCTGGCGGGAGCCGCGGCATTTCAGACGCCCTGGCCAACCGATGATCCTGGAACGAGTCGGGTGCAGCGACGTGAAATACAAGAGCGTTTGCTCGAGCGCGGCTATGATGTCGGTATTGCAGACGGTTTGATTGGTGAAAAGTCGCGCAGTGCGATTCGAGCCTTTCAAGCCTCTGCCGGTATGGCGGCGGACGGCCGCGCAGGACAGCGTGTTCTCAGCGCACTACGTGCCCCGATAAGTGGTAACGCCACAAAACCCGTCGAATAATCCAAGCGGGCGCGTCTTCAGTCGCGTCTGTATCGTCTTTCAGGAGAAAGAATTGAGCATCACCTTGCTAAAGAAAGAAAAAGTTTCAGCCAATGTGGCTTTTGCTGGCGAATTGCCAGCGACAAACCGACTGTGCTCGGCCGAAACCCGACTCACTGCGGAATCGGACGAATCAATGACGTTGATTATTGATTATTCGCATTATTTGAGCTGGCCTGTTCGTCGTCAGGGTGAACCCGAGTATGCCGACTTTATCAAAATGAAAGATCATTTGTCTGAGATCACGTCGATTACGCTCAAGGATCCACTTATTATTAAAAAAATTGCTGACGTGGTGATTCCTGCCGTTCAAATCAGGATTGATGGCGATCTCTTTCACCAGTACCCTGTCAAATCAACTAGTTTGAGCGAGACCTCAGAAGTCGTGTTTGCTGTCTAAGGCACAAGCAAAGGGCGGCTTAACGCCGCCTAAAACAAGCTCTGTGCTCGTCATCAACAGGCCAAGCTCCAGTAATATATGAATATGCTTCTGCTATTCGCCTTTGTCTTTAATTCGATACTCGTAGCTGCTGCCATCCTGATGCACTACGAGGTACTCTCTATTCTGGATAGAAAGTTGTCCGGTTTTGGTCGAATTACTCCGCGCTTCAGGGTATTGTTGGGAGTAGGGGTCATTTTTATGACCCATGTCACAGAAATCTGGCTGTTTGCACTGGGCTACTTTACGACCATGCAACTTGAAGGAACGGGCACGTTGGTGGCTCATACTGCCAGTCATGG
>CANBUF010000136.1 GCA_947372575.1 Alcaligenaceae bacterium
TTCCCCATAACAATACAAGCTGCCAGAAATCCGTGACGAAGGTGACCAGTAAGACTCCGGCGGTCACCAGTGTCAGTGCGCAGCAAATGACTTTGCGCAAACCAAACCGTTCCATCAAGATGGCAGAAAATGGCGCCATCAGACCAAACAACACAAAGCGCACTGCCAGGGCAGAGCCAATCTGGTCAGTGGTCCAGCCAAACTCTTTGCTCAGCGGTTGCAAAAATGCACCGGGCAGCCCTAAGGCGGCAGAAGCAGAAAGCATTGTCAGGAAAGTGATCGTCAGAATCATCCATGAGAAATGGATATTGCGCCTATCGAGCCATCGAGCAACTGCTTGTGCAAACATATTCGGGATCATCGGGTGAATTCCCACAGGAAACGGCTCCCCGGGGGACAAATTGGAAGAAACAAACTAGACCAGACCTGAAGCACCGACGACTGCGCCCCCGGCAAGCAGCCAGAGCATCGGAACTTTAGTGCGCCATACAATTAAAGTCGTTAATGTTGTGATTACCCAGAGCGGCCAGTCATGGGCGGCCTCAGTATTCGCCGTTGCCAGCGTCCAGCCCGAAGCCATCAGCATCGCGATGACAATCGGACTCATGCCTTGCTTAAAAGCACGGACGACTTTCAAATTCCGATTGCGCTGCACCCATCCAGCGGTGATGAACACCACGGCGGAACTGGGCAGCAACATCCCGACCATACAGAGTAATGCCCCGCCAAATCCTGCCAGATAGCCTCCGGCATTCAAGCCGATATTCCACCCCATCAGGGCGACAAACAGGATGTTGGGTCCGGGCGCTGCCTGCGCCAGGACAATGGAGGCACTAAATTGGCCATCCGTCAGCCAGTGCTGCTCCGTCACCATGTAATGGTGCATTTCTGGCAGCAACACCAGAGGACCTCCAATCGAGGCGATCGAATATGAAAGAAAGTGCTGAAACAGATCCCACCAGTCCGCCCACAACATGACCACATCATTTTGCAGTGTCATGCCCGGCTCCTGATCTTCAAATAGGCCAGCACACAGGCGAGCCCCCCCAGTCCGACCAGGATATTCACAACTCCCCAGTGCAACAAGGCAATCGTAGTGAAGCTTGCAATGGCTAAAAGGCTGCAACGCAATACGCCCAGGACATTGGTTCTGAATGTCGTGAGCAACTTAAGTCCCGTCGCAATAAACAGGGCTGAAGCGACAGCGCCCATCCCTCTTACCGCCCCGACGACATGTGGATTATCACCAAACCGTGCGTAGCCGAGTGCGAGCATCAGGACCAATAGCGAGGGCAACAAGAACATCCCGGCCAACGAAGCCAGCACGCCACGGATGCCAAAGTACCGTGCACCCACCATGATACTGAGATTAAGCGCGGCAGGTCCTGGCATCGTGCGCGCCACGGCCCACTCTTCGACAAACTCTTCACGCGTAAGCCATTGCTTTTTATCGACTAGCTCTCGTTCCATATAGGCCAGCACACCGCCAAAGCCTTGTATGGCGAGACGACTGAAGGAAAAGAACAGATCGGTCAGGGATTCGGGTTGGTGTCGTGCCTGGGTATTCATGATGTATCCAAAATTACCCCACGTGAGGCAGACTTATTGTATGGCCCGGCGAGCTGGTGCAGCGTCGTTATCCGAAACAATGGTTGCGCGAGGGGTTCAGAGGGTGATGAGCGGGCATGCCATACGGCCGCCCGCGCGAACCTGGCTCAAGCTCAAGCTCAATTTCAGGGCACAGTCTCCTACTCCTACTCCTACTCCTACTCAAGCAGGAGTAAACACCGGAAACTCCCTACCTTCCTGGGTCGGTCTAAACAACACCCGCACAGGCTGATCAATCTGTAACTGCTCAGGATCGACATCCACGATATTCGTCATGAGAATCGGCCCCTCCTCAATCCTCACGTAGGCCAGCACGTAGGGGATCTCAGTTCTCAGCACTTCACTAAAAGCATAAATCTTACCCGTCCCGCTCGCCTCGCGCCATTCCGTATCCTGACTCGAGCAAAAGGGACAGAACATGCGAGGGTACCAATGCGCCCGCTCACAGGCCTTGCATGTCTTGACAAGCAACTGTCCACGCGCGGTCGCTTCCCAGAAAGCACGCAACTCCGGAAAAGCTTCGCAATACGGATCCGTCTCAAAACCTGGTGCGACCTGACTATGATGATTTATCGTGTTCATGCTTTCATTCTCGCCCAAAAATAACGGTCGCATGCGCATGGCCATCGCCCAGCACCAGACCAGGACCACTTGCCAGGGCGAAGTCACAGTTCTTCACCTGTACAAGCGGATGCGCCTGCCCGCGCAACTGACGCACAGCCTCAATGGCTTTGGTAATGCCGCCACGATTCATGGGATGGTTATTGCATAGACCGCCACCATCTGTATTCCAGGGCAATTTACCCACTCCGGAGATGAGATTGCCATCGGCCACGAATTTTCCACCTTCGCCTTTTTTGCAAAAACCGAGGTCTTCGAGCTGCATGATCACCATGATCGTAAAGTTATCGTAAACCGAGGCGTATTTAATATCGCTGACACCGATTCCTGCCTCCGCAAACGCAGCCGCACCGGAACGCTCGGCGCCTGTCCGCGTGACATCCAGCTCGCCACCGTTATTCGTCTTGATGGTTTCGCCACAGCCGAGCACCTTCACCAGGGGCTGCTTAAGACTACGCGCGATTTCAGGCCGCGTGAGTACGAGCGCGCCTCCGCCATCGGTAATGACGCAACAATCGAGTTTGTGTAACGGCCGCGCAATCAACGGCGAGGACACCACATCCTCTACGGTCACGACTTTGCGTAACAAGGCCAGGGGATTGTGCTGCGCATGATGTGAGGCTGCGACTTTGACCCAGGCAAGCTGCTCAGACGTTGTTCCATACTGATGCATATGGCGCATGGCGTACATGGCATAAATTCCTGCAATGCTCCAGCGCGTTGGCGGATCCCAAGGGGTCTCCGGGCGATCAGGACTGAGCACACGAGGCTGCGTACCTACCGAGACGCCCTGACTTCTGGGCTTACCGGCCAGAGTGATCAGTGCGACGGAACATTTTCCTGCAGCAATTGCGGCCGCAGCATGGCCAATATGCGCAAGATAGGAGCACCCCCCAAGCTCGGTTCCATTGACCCAGCTTAATTTCAAATTCATATAATCTGCCAGGGGCAGTGGCCCACCTCCCGGCGCGTCACCTGCACAAAAGTAGCCATCTACGTCGCTGAAGGACAATCCTGCATCCTCCAGAGCACCCGCAGCGCATTCCGCATGCAACTGCGCCACCGATTTATCTGGAGCGAACCGCGTGGGGTGTTCGTATGCGCCCGCAACATAAGCTTTACCGTTTATTGACATATCTCGATCTTTTTAAAGTTTTACGCCGTGTTTATGCTGTTGTGCTGTTGTGCTGTTGTGCTGTTGTGCTGTTGTGCTGACATGCTTGCTGATCAGCCTTTTTACAGTGTGATGGGTTGTCGTGCTATGCGTCAAATAATACCCAACTATCGTGTAAGGATTAACGATTAAACCTAGGGTTTATACTTGGTCAGCTGTATACAATGGCAATCTAATGAAAATCATCGTTTCTCTCTTATCCGCGTTGTGCGTGCTTTCTGCCTGCGCCTTAGTGCCCAAAGATTCTGCTCCCGAACCTGCGACCTCAACCGTCGAGCAAATCGAGCCCTCTGCATCGAACGCGCTGGTCACAATTGAGTCCCAGTGGTGGCGCTCGGCGCATGATACCCAGCTAGACCAACTCATGACGCTCGCGCTGGCGAACTCACCCTCACTGGATGTTGCCGCGGCACGCCTGATGGCGGCACGCAGCCTGAGCCAGGCTGAACAGTCAAAGCTCATTCCACAACTGAGTGGTGGCGCGCAAATCCTAGAAGAAAAGCTATCGCAAAATTACTATTTTGCTCAAGGTATGGATCAGTACAATGGTTACGGTTTACTTGATCTGTCTCTGTCATGGTCTCTGGATATCTGGGGCAAGCAAAAAAAATATTTTGCGGCGACTTCTCAGCGCGCCAAAGCTGCTGCGATCAATGTCGCGGCAGCCCGTCACCTGTTGACGAGCTCCATTGCAAAAGTCTATGTAGATCTGGATCGCGCAACAAGACTTGAATCTCTAATGGACAAAGAAGTCAGGCTCAAAACCTCCCTCTACCAAATCGCAGCAGACCAGCAGCGCCAGGGATTGATAGACATACTGATTGTCAATCAAAAGAAAACCGAGCTGGATATCGCGCGCACCAATTTGAACCAAGCCACGCTCAGCGTCTCCTTGTACAAGCATCAACTCGCCGCACTTGTCAAACAAGGACCGAGCTGGGGCGATAAACTGGTCGCCCCCCACGCGGACTGGGCGAGCCTTGAGTTGCCTGAAACAATTCCTGCCAATTTACTTGCCCGTCGCCCTGACCTACAAGTCCTGCTCGAGCAAATCGAAGCCTCAAAACTTGATTTACAAGGTGCAAGTCTTGAATACCTGCCCGATATCAACCTGCAAGGTCTGATCGGCTACCAGGCCTTCGGTCTCCCCTTGTTACTCACCTCCAATAGCTTCACCTATAACGTCGGTCCAGCAATCAGTTTGCCAATCTTTGACGGTGGTCGCATCCGTGCAAACATCACCGGCAAAGAAGCCGCCCGTAACGAGATGATTGCAAACTATGAAAATCAGTTAACCCAAGCTTTACGCGAAGCCGCCGACGGAATTAGATCGATTCAGACCGCACAACGTGACAAGCTGCACGCGCGCCAAGCACTCAACGCATCGAATCGCAATGTGGAAATTGGCCGTACACGTCGACAGGCCGGCCTGCTCGCGGTCGACAAGCTCTATGAACTCGAATTATCACAAGCGCAGCAAGATCGTCAGATCATTGAAGTCAATGCCAGATCCGATGCAGCCAAGATCATCCTTATTCAAGCACTGGGGGGATCGTTTCTGCAAGAGCAGACTCCCGCCGCAAACCCTCAATAATATTTTTTAGAGCACGTTGCTATGGAAGCAGTACAAAATACACAAAGCTTTGATCGCCCTAAAGCCTTCAAGATTTTTTTCATTATCGTAGTGGTCGTGGCCCTCGCCTCTGGCGTGTACTGGTGGATTCACTCCAGACACTTTCAGACCACGGATGATGCCTACGTTGCAGGTACGCAGGTTCAGCTGACCGCTCAAAGTACAGGAACCATCTCTTCTGTCAATATTTCCGAGACACAGCATGTCCTGGCAGGCGACGTCTTGTTTAACATTGAGCAAACCGACGAGCAACTTGCCGTCGATCAGGCTGACGCAGAACTCCTGCAGGCCTTACGCTCTGCGCGCGTAGCCATCCTGACTGCGATTCAACGCAAACAGGACCTGGATAAAAGCACCATCGACTATCAGCGACGTCTCGCACTCAAAGGTGATGCAAGCCTGACCAAAGACGAAATGGATCGCGTGCGCCTGCAATTGCAAACTTCACAAATTGCATACCAGTCAGCACTTGAACTGGCTGATCAGCTGACAGCAGTGGCTGATGCACCTAAACACACAGATGTCGTCAAAGCGGCTGCAAATGTAAAACAGCGCTACATCGCACTGCTACGCACGGCAGTTATTAGCCCAGTCTCTGGTACTGTAGCCAAACGCAATGCCCATATCGGACAGCGTGTCGCACCCGGTGCGATGCTTGCGTGGCTGGTGGCTGACGAGCGTATTTGGATCGATGCAAACTTCAAGGAAGATCAACTCGCAGCCATGCGTATCGGTCAGCCTGTTGAAATGGAGGCGGACATCTATGGCAGCAAAGTCGTCTATCACGGCCAAGTCGCAGGCTTTTCTCCCGGCACAGGCGCCACGCTCGGGTTGTTGCCACCTCAGAATGCATCAGGC
>CANBUF010000137.1 GCA_947372575.1 Alcaligenaceae bacterium
TAGGGGTGCTGGGGGTTTTCAAAGATGGCACGCCTTGCGCCAATCTCTACCACCTGTCCGAGGTACATCACGGCTACCCGATGACTGATGCGTTCGACGACTGCCATATCATGCGAGATAAAGAGAAAGGCCACGCCCAGTTCGCGTTGCAAATCCAGTAGCAGATTGACAATCTGCGCCTGGATCGATACATCGAGTGCGGAGACGGATTCGTCAGCAATCACGACTTTGGGGTTCAGTGCCAGTGCCCGTGCAATGCAAATACGCTGACGCTGACCGCCTGAGAACTCGTGCGGATAACGATCGGCCATCTCGGGGGACAAACCACATTTTTGCATCAGCCACTGCATGCGTTCGCGTGCAGTCTGGCCCGTGGCTGTGCCGTGAATCATCAGGGGTTCCATGATGGAATCACCGATTCTCATTCGAGGATCGAGCGAGGCAAAGGGATCCTGGAAAATAAACTGAATGTGCTTGCGCAGTGTCTGCATGGCCGCGCCTCGCAGCTCACCAATGCTTTGCCCATCGAACTCGATACGGCCGCCCTGACTGTTCACCAATTGCAGCAATGAGCGTCCGGTGGTGGTTTTTCCACACCCTGATTCGCCGACGAGTGAGAGGGTCTGACCTGGATAGAGGTCAAAACTGACTTGTTCGACCGCATGGACGCGTCGCTGAACGCGTCCTAAAAAGCCTCCTGGCAGATCAAAGCGCGTGACAAGATCCCGTACTTTCAGAATCGGTCCCTGGTCGTGACGCACAGTGCTGATGAGATGGTCAGATTCTGCTGCAGCTTCTTGTGCGACGTCTGATGCCGGAGTCAGGGACGATGCGGCATCAGGTTTTGTCGCAGTACCTAAAGTTGCTGCTGATACAAGTGACGCGGGAAGCGCTTTGATGGATGTAGCCGCCTGCTCAACTGATAACAACGGAAACGGGGCAGGCTGATCCGTGCCGTTCATTGCACCCAGGCGCGGGACTGCAGAGAGCAATGCACGCGTATAGGGGTGAGCAGGGCGTGCGAAAATTTCTTCGCAGGTGTTTTCTTCTACCTTTTCACCGCGATACATTACCAGGACACGGTCGGCGACTTGAGCGACAACACCCATGTCATGGGTGATAAAAATCACGCCCATATCCATTTCGACTTGCAACTCGCGGATCAGTTGCAGAATCTGCGCCTGGATTGTGACATCCAGCGCGGTAGTGGGTTCGTCAGCAATCAGGAGCTGCGGCTTGCAGGACAGCGCCATCGCAATCATGACGCGTTGGCGCATGCCACCCGATAACTGATGTGGATAGCGATCAAGAATCATCCGGGCTTCGGGAATTCTGACGCGCTCAAGCATGCGCAGGGCCTCGGCACGTGCCGCACGGGCATCAAGCCCTTGTTGAATGCGCAGGGCCTCTGCAATCTGGCTGCCCGCTGTAAAGCTAGGATTCAGCGAGGTCATCGGCTCCTGAAAAATCATTGCCATGTCGGCACCGCGAACACGTTCGAGGACCTGGTCGCCGGCACGTGTGACATCCAGCACGTTTGCATTGCGCTGACGCAGCAGAATTTGACCGTTGGCGATGACGCCGCCACCGTATTCGACCAAGCGCATCAGTGCGAGTGAGGTGACGGATTTACCAGAGCCGGACTCACCCACAATCGCGAGCGTCTCGCCACGATTGACATGCAGTGACAGATTACGCACCGCCCGAACAGTTTGGTCGGGGGTCTTGAATTCAACGGTCAGGTCTTTAACCTGCACTACGCAGTTGGCATCCATGAGAGCTTGGGTCATCAGGTTTTCTGCCTTGGATCGAGCGCATCGCGCAAGCCATCGCCGAGCAAGTTAAAGCCCAGTACAACCAGAAAGATCGCAGATCCGGGGAAGATTGACATCCATGGTGCCTGGCTCATGAAATTTTTGGCGGTGTTCAGCATCGATCCCCACGAAGGGTTAGGAGGCTGCAGACCGAGTCCCAGAAAGGACAGGCTGGCCTCGGCAATGATGGCGGTTGCAATGGTGATGGTGGCTTGCACGATCAGAGGCGGCATGACATTGGGCAGAATATGACGCAGGATAATGCGTGTGTCCGAGGCGCCGAGCGCTTTGGCGCTTTGCACGTAGTCTTCGTTCTTGACAGCAAGCACCTGTCCGCGGGTAATTCGAATAAAGCGGGGGGCGGCTGACACACCGATCGCAATCATCGCATTAATCAGACTGGGTCCCAGAAAAGCTGCTAGCGCAATCGCCAGGATCAGGAAAGGAATCGCGAGTGCTGCCTCGGTAAACCGAGAAATCACGGCGTCAGTCCATTTGCCAAAATAGCCAGCAATCAGTCCAAGCGGAACACCGACAACAAGAGCAATCAGTACCGAGACCAGTCCCGCCATCAGTGAGGCGCGTGCACCAAAGACCATCCGGCTAAACAGATCACGTCCAAGCTCGTCAGTGCCTAACCAGTGCGCGGCAGAGGGAGCTTTGCGAATCGCGGTAAAACTTGTTTTGAAAGGATCCGCACCGGAGATTAATGGGGCAATCAATGCCACCACGACGAAAAACAGCACAAGGAGTGCACCTAGCATGGCGAGGCGATTGGCCTTGAATTTAGCCCATGCGCGGTTGCGTGACCGAATCGTGATTGCACTCATGCGTGTCGCAACCTTGGATTGACCAGGACATACAGGACGTCCGCTAACAGATTCATAAAAATAAAGCCGACCGCGACAACCAGTACGACCCCTTGAACGACGGCATAGTCACGATTAAACACAGCATCGACCATGAGTTTGCCAAAGCCGGGAATCGTAAAGACCTGTTCGGTTAGTACGGCACCCGCGAGGAGCTCACCAAACAGCAAGGTGACGAGGGTGACGATCGGCATCAGGGCGTTGCGCAGGGCATGATGGAGGACTACGCCGCGCGGCGATACACCTTTAGCCCGAGCTGTACGTACATAATCTGCGGAGAGCGCTTCGAGCATTGAGGAGCGGGTATGACGCATCAGATAGGCTGCAATGGCGGTCGATAGGACAAAGGCCGGCATCACCATGGTTTTTAAGGATAGCCACAGATCTTGTCCCGGCGGCACATAGCCAGAGGCGGGCAAGAGCTGCCACTGAACAGACACCAGCATGATTAACAGGATGCCCAGCCAAAAACCCGGCACGGACATTCCTGAGAGCGCCACCATATTGGCACCCATTTCTATATAGGTCCCTTTGCGCACGGCCGCGATGATGCCGGCAGGAATACCAATCAGCAGGGCGAACAGCATCGCCATGCTGGCTAACTGGAGCGTGACGGGAAGCTTTTGGGCAATGAGCGTTGTCACGGGTACATCCGTTCGCAGGGATTTGCCCAGATCGCCCTGCATGACTTGCATGACCCAGGCGCCGTACTGGACGGGTAATGGGTCGTCGAGGTGATACTTATCCCGTAAATACTGCAAGACGACCGGGTCGCGTTCTTCGCCTGCGAGGGTGAGCACAGGATCACCAGGCAGGATTTTTTGCAACGTGAAGACAATCACCGACACCAGCAACAGTGTCGGGATTGCAACCAGGATGCGATTGAGGATGAGCTTGAACATGAAGGTGTGATTTGAGCGCTGAAGAATGCGTTAGGGCGCGAGCGTCACACCTTGCAGGCGAATCATGCCATCTGGATAGAGTTTGAAGCCCTGGACTTTCTTGGTGGCAGCAAACGGCCAAGGCTGATAGTAGACGTACATTTCAGGCAGTTCGTCCTGCAGGATGGTCTGTGCCTGATCATAGACGGCTCGTCTTTTTTCGACATCGGTCAGCACGCGCGCATCGTTGAGCAGTTGGTCGACTTGAGGATTGCAATAGCGCCCGTCGTTCAGAGCACCTTTGCAGGTGACGAACTGGTGAATGTTGCCGTCTGGATCCACACGGCCGGACCAGCCAATCAGCATGAATTGAAAGTTGCCACTGGCGGCTTCTTTTTGCATGGCGGCAAACTCTGTCGGACGCAGGCTGACTTGGAAGCCGGCTTCAGCAGCCATGGCCTGGATCAACTGGGCAATGGAGGCCTCGGTCGTGTTGTTGCCAAAAATCAGCTCAACCTTTGGACTGGTCTGCCCAGCGTCTTTGAGGAGTGCTTTGGCTTTTGCAACATCGCGTTTGGTAACAGGAAACTTTTCGCTGTAGAACGGGCTGGCTTTTGAAAATGGTTGCTGGGCAGGCTCAAAAATCCCCTCGCCGACAACATCATTGATTGCCTGGCGATCCACGGAAAGCTCGAACGCTTGGCGCACGCGCTTGTCCTTGAAGGGGTTGTCTTTGGCGAGAGGGCCATTGTCGATATTAAAGATAATTTGCTGGAATCCCAGACCTGCAATAGGTAAAAAGGCGAGCTTGGCATCCTTTTTTACCTGTGGGGCATCGGTTGGATTGACGCGCTCAATCAGATCCAGTCCGCCTGATTGCAGATTCGAGAGTCGGACTGTGGAATCAGGAATCGGGAGAAAGGTGACGCGTTTGAAGGAAAAATCCTTACTGTTGTAGTACTGATCAAATTTTTCGAGGACGATGCGGTCGTTTTGCACACGCTCGACAAACTTGTAAGGTCCGGAGCAGACGGGCGCACGGCCGACTGCTGCGACATCCTTGGCATCAAAAGTCTTGGGCGACAGCATCATGCCTGCGCGATCAGTGAGTTGCGCGAGTAGGGTGGCATCGGGTTGTTTGAGATTGAGCACCAGTGTCGTTGGATTCGGAGCCTCGACCGATTGGACTGATAAGAGTTCGCTTTTACGCAAACTATCTGGCAGCTGCATGGCCCGCTCAAGGTTCGCTTTGGCGGCTGCTGCATCAAATTTGCTGCCATCGTGGAACAGCACATCATCGCGCAAGGTAAAGGTCAGTACCTTATTGTCAGGACTGAAACTCCATGATTTTGCGAGTTGAGGCACGAACTTCAGATCCGTGGAGATATCGATCAGCTTGTCACACAGGGACGTGAATACGATGCGCCCGACATAGGTCCGCGCACGGTGCGGGTCCAGTACATCGGGATCTTCTTGCAAGCCGATACGCAGATTCTGACTAAAGGCACTGGCAGCGCAAGTTGCCAGCACGGCACCAAAGAGTACGGAAGTGATTCGTTTCATGTTGAGCGTTCCAGAGGGTCAGTCACATTTGGAGTGAGGTATTCAAGGTAACAAGCATGCCACACGCTACTACCTGGCGTAACTTTTATCAATAAGTTTTTGCGGTGCAGCATTTTTGTGACAGTCCTCAGGTGATTTAAGTCAAACTCTTGCAAAAAAGCAAAATTTCATAAGTAAAAAATCAAAATTCCTGATGGCTCACAGTTCGTACCACTGAAGCCTTTACAATCATTTTTTTGAAACGATTCTGGAGTTAGACCATGTCGGGTCCGCTGTCGCACATTAAAGTTCTTGATCTTTCCCGCGTGCTCGCCGCACCCTGGGCCGCCCAAAATCTCGCAGATCTTGGTGCCGATGTCATCAAGGTTGAACGTCCGGTCAAAGGCGACGATTCGCGTGCATTTGCACCACCTTTCCTCAAGGATCAGGATGGCAACGCCACTCGCGAGTCTGCCTATTTTTGTGCAGCCAACCGGGGTAAGAAATCCATCACGATTGATTTGTCTAAACCAGAAGGGCAGGCACTGGTGCGTGAAATGGCCAAAACGGTCGATGTGATTTTTGAGAATTACAAGGTCGGCGATCTGGCACGTTACGGTCTGGGCTACGAGGATATCAAGGCAATCAATCCAGCCATTATTTACTGCTCGGTGACAGGCTTTGGCCAGACGGGCCCCGAAAAAGACCGCCCCGGTTACGACTTCATGGCGCAAGGCATGGGCGGGCTGATGAGTGTGACAGGTGAGCGTGATGATTTGCCGGGCGG
>CANBUF010000138.1 GCA_947372575.1 Alcaligenaceae bacterium
CTTGCAAGTTCATTACCCAATTCGTCAAGGATTCTTACGCAGAATCGTTGACTGGAACAAGGTCGTGCAAGGTGTGAGCTTCAGTCTGCGTGCGGGCGAAACCGTGGCCTTGGTGGGGGCTTCGGGTTGCGGTAAAACGACTGTCGCCAAGGCTTTGCTTCGGCTTATTGACCCAAGCGTCAAAGTTATGGGGACTGCCCGGATGGGTGACACGAGTCTGCTCAATGTCTCAGCAAGCGCATTGCTGGCGATGCGTCGCCGGATCCAGATCGTTTTTCAGGATCCCTATGCATCGCTGGATCCTCGCATGCGCGTTGGTGCTATTTTGCAAGAAGGGATTGCTGCGTTGCGTCCTGAATGGTCAGCGCTTGAGCAAACTCGACGCATTGCGTATCTGCTTGAACGCGTCGGCCTGCCTGCGAATGCCGCGGATCGGTATCCCCATGAGTTTTCGGGTGGTCAGCGTCAGCGTATTGCAATTGCGCGTGCGCTGGCAGTTGAGCCTCAGGTGCTGATACTGGACGAACCGACTTCTGCGCTGGATGTATCCGTGCAGGCGCAAATCCTGGATTTACTCACAGATCTCCAACGTGAAACAGGGATGGCGTATCTCTTTATTACGCATAACTTTGGAGTCGTCGAATACATCGCTGACCGGGTCGCCGTCATGCATGCTGGTCAATTAGTCGAGTTAGGCGATGCAGGGCAGGTCCTTCAGGCGCCTACGAGTCCTGTGACACGAGAATTGCTGGAGGCTGTTCCCAGACTGAGCTTTGGGGTCGGCAATTAAGGCCAGTTAATGCCTGCAATATCGGCTTAGCGTCGCCTCAAAGGTACTCCGTTATACTGCGAAGGACTTGAATTTTAGGTGTTTGACCTCGTTAATGGTGTTATGGGACTAAAAGTATTCGATTTGCAGTGCAGCAACAGCCATCTGTTTGAGGGTTGGTTCGGCTCGCACGAAGATTATGATTCGCAGCAGGCTCGCGGTCTGCTGACTTGTCCTGTTTGTCACAGCGACGCCATTACCAAGCGCCTGTCAGCCCCACACCTCAATGTGGGGCATTTCAATACGCAACGTTCTGCCTCTGAGCCTTCTGCCGAGGAGTCTACGGCGATCGTACCCAGTCAGAGCCACGATCAGCAAAGCGTGGTGGCGGCTTCTCCTGAGCTTGTTCAGATTCAGGCTGCAGTCATGATGCAGATGCGTGAATTCATTCGCAAGACAGAAAACGTCGGTGATCGTTTTGCCGACGAAGCACGCAAGATCCACGAAGGTGAGACCCAAGAGCGCCCCATCCGCGGGACTGCTACACGCGAAGAGCGCGAGTCGCTAGCCGAGGACGGCATTGCGGTCGTGGCCTTGCCTGACTTTCTCGATACGGACCGGATGCAGTAATTGGCGTCCTGTCGTCCGGATTGCGGTGCTTGCTGCATCGCACCTTCTATCACCAGCCCCATCCCAGGTATGCCAGACGGTAAACCCGCAGGGGAGCGCTGTATCCAACTGATGCCTGACAATCTCTGCGCGATTTTTGGCAAGCCAGAACGGCCGGCATTCTGTGGAGGGCTTCAGCCCTCTGGGGAAATGTGTGGTTCTGATCGGGAATATGCGTTGCAGTGGATTGGAGCGTTAGAGCTTGCGACGCGTTGATCTTAAAACTCTAGCTTATCAATTTTAATATTCGAATTAAATGAAGCGATCACTTTTAGTGACGTGTAGTGTTTGTCACAATATTTTGAAAGGTCAACAAGTGTAATTAGTGAAAGCTTGTTTTTCAGGCTTGCGCGATACATTTTAACGGTCCTCAGTGAGATAGACAGTTGTTCGGCGACTTCATATTGTCGATACCCATTTCCAAGCAACAGCAGGACTTGTGCTTCTCGTTGAGAAATAGGCGTATCACCAAGAGTATTGATTTCTACAGAAGGCGCATTTGGGATTATATTTTTACCGATACCATCAAAAACTTTGGATAATGTTTCGTTCAATTGTCGCGTAGTGAACGGCTTGAGAATGAAGTCAATCGCACCCCCTCGCCAGACATCAATAATATCGGCCTGGTTGATATTGCCACTCATAAAGATAATCGGAATGTTGAAATTTTGCTCATTCAGAGCGTATAGCAATTCAACTCCAGTCATTCCTTGCATATGAAAGTCAAGAAGTATGCAACAGGATTCCAAATCGACGAGTTTAAAATTTTTGATTTCAATCAGAAAAGATTCTGCGGATTCAAAAGTTTGAACATCATATTTGTGACATAGCCACCCCTGTAACGCATTCCGTATATTGTGATCATCGTCAATGATGATGATTTTGTTCTGTGTCATGCTTGACCTAAAGTCTGACTGGCAAGTGGAATCTGAATTTCAAAAAGTGCACCGCCCTGATCACGATTTATCGCTGTTATAGTCCCTTGATGTTTATCAATAATCGTTTTGCTCAGCCACAACCCTACACCTAAACCATCACTTTTAGATGTCTTATACAAACCAAATATTTTTGGAAATAGTTCTGTGTCGATACCGTTGCCATTATCTTCGATCGTTAGTTTGGCAAACTTTTCATCTTGAGAGATTGTCAAAATAATTTCCATCATTTTTGTATCTGATGCAGACAACGCATCTACTGCATTATTTAAAACATTAATTAATACTTGCTGAATTTGAATAGTGTCTCCAACAGCAATAGGGTTGGATTGAAATATCTTATTCAAATGAATCTTTTTAAGCTTCAGCGTAGGGGCAATGATTTCAAGAATCTCAGTCGTGATTTGTTGGATATTAATGTTGTGGAGCAGATGGTTCTGTGAGCCAAATAATTGTTTAAGTTTTACGATCTGCTCTGTAATTTTGTTCAGCTGCTGGCTAATGTTGTTCAGGGTTAGTATCGATTTCTGATTTTGACCAGACTCTTCGAGGTCGCGCTTAATAGTGTCTGTTTCTAGTGCGATGCTGGTGAGTGGTTGACTCAGTTCATGGGCTAACGTACTGGCAAGTGCACTGATTCCCAGCACCCGATTTGATTTCATCAAACTTTGTATGAGTTGGTCCTTTTCTAAAACCACCCTAGCCAGACTTTGATTGAGCTGGTTCGATTGGATTGCCAGTGGATTCACCCAGCTTATCCTTAATGATTGGTAGGAAATGTAGCGAAATACACTCAGGGCAACAAAGATTGCATACATCAATACGACTAGTGTCGTAGGGTGTCTAGGTGTAATCGGCACGTCAGAAAAATATCCCAATAGACGTATGACTGCAAAACTTGCGATCGCAAATTCAAGCCAGCCAATCCATTTTAAAAATAAATTCTTACGTAAACTAATATTTGTGTAGTTCTTGCATTGATAGAAAGTAAAGAAACCCAGCGTCGCTGTTGGAATATTAAAAAGCAGATATGGTAGGAGGGGATCAATCGCCATACGGCAAATTTCAATCAGTGCACACCACGATGCCGCGAGTAATAAGGCAAGATAAAAATATGTGATTTTTATATTTCGAGTTAAGGATAACAAACTGAATAAAAGCGAAACTTCAGCAGAAAGAAGTAAAAAATTACCCAAACCAAATGAAATATAATTATCAAAAAAATAACTAATATTTTGAGCAATCACCAAAGGTGTTGTAAGAAACATCAGAATTTCTGTAATAAAAAAAAATTTTGCAGAGATATCAAGATTGCTTCTGAAGGAAAAATAAAGAATTCCAGCAGAGCCAAATGTCATCATGCCGTAAACGATTGCTAATGTGACAATTGAGTTCATATGTAATTTGAAGATCGAAAGAATTACACATGAAAGACTTACAGCCGCTCGCCTACATGTGCAAGCTGGGACTGAATATAACAGCACGCGAAGCTTAGCATTGCTCCTGGTTAAATAACTTAGTGCATCTGTTCTGTTTATTGAATTTTCGTGCAAGGCCTTTAATGCCGTTTCATAGTTAATGTTTATTTTTGTAGAGCTATTTGTGCACATGTACTTTGGTGCGTGTCTTATGGTTCGTGCACCTTGGTACATAAACTTTAGTGCGTAGTGTGAATTTGTTTCAAATAGTAAAGTTGCGCCGGACTGAAATTAATCAGTCTGACACCGCCAGCTGCTTGCGTCCAAATCGGCGCATTTTGAATTCAATCACACATGCAAATGTCTACTAAATATCTCATTGTTTTGACAGCAATCTTATCCATGGTTGCGATAAACGAAGGTGCGCATGCACAAACTTCGGCAGGACAGTTGCTACAAGAAATCCAAACTCTGACACCACCCAGCAATGAGATACCAGAAGCTACGCGTGAGCTGGCGCCCCTCCAAGTCACGCCGGTCAAGCCCGAGCCTGGAAAGTTAACCTTTACTGTCCAGCGATTTAATTTCACGGGCAACAATAAAATTTCTAACGAAGATCTGCAGAAGCTTGTTGCGGGTTTGCTCAATCAGCCAATCACTTTTGAGGATCTGCAGAAAGCAGCCGAGGCCATTAGTCAGTATGCCCGAGCACGCGGCTGGGTGGTTCGCGCTGTGTTGCCACAGCAAGAAATTACCGCTGGTACTGTGACATTCAACATTGTTGAAGCCAAATTAGGTGGCGTGTTGATTGACAATAAAAGTAAGCGTGTGAGTAATGAGCGGGTAGAGCACTGGATTAACAGTGGCATATCAAAAGAGAGTGAGCTCTCACTAGAAGAATTGGATCGTGTCCTGCAAACGCTTAACGATCTGCCTGATGTTGCCGTGGTGGGTTCGTTACAAGAAGGTTCTCGGGCAGGTGAAGTTGCTCTGTTGGTGACGGTGACTGACAAGCCGCTTTTCAACGGGCAGGTCGCGATTGATAACTATGGCAATAGTAATACCGGTCAGATTCGTGAGTCAGTGCAGGCTAATTTAAACGGACCGCTTGGTATCGGTGACCAACTATCTATTTATGGTTTGTATACGGATGGCAGTATTTATGGTCGTTTGGGCTATACCGCACCAGTCGGCACGAGTGGATTGCGACTTGGCGTCAACGCAAGCACCATGAATTACCACATTATCAATACCGGGTTTCAGAATTTATATGCCAATGGTGTTGCCAACACGGGCGGCGTCGAAGCGAGCTATCCCATTATTCGTAGCCGTGCAGCCAATCTATTTGCGACGTTTAACTGGAATTACAGCGATTTTCAGAACTGGACTGTTGCGGGTCTGAATGCAGATCAAAGCTATAACACCAGCGTTGCGCAATTCGGATTGTCTGGCAATGTACTTGACAGTTATCTGGGTGGAGGCCTGAATGTAGGATCACTGAGTATTTCAGGCGGCAACATCAATCGCAATACTGTCGGGCAGTACAACACTCAATATGGGGTCGCAGGTGATTTTGTAAAGCTGCGTTACGGCTTTAACCGTACGCAAGCGATTACTGGATCTCTGTCTGCGTATATCGCTGTGTCAGGGCAGATCGCTAGTAAAAACATGGATAGCTCTGAGCAACTCTACCTCGGTGGTCCGATGGGGGTGCGCGCCTACACTACAGGCCAGGGCGCAGCAAGTCAGGGCAATCTGACAACATTTGAACTTCGTCAGAACCTACCTTATCAGTTTCAATTAGCTGCTTTTTATGATTTAGCGAATGTTCAGACTTGGACGTCAAATCCTGTTATCAACACCGTTGATAACAATTACACCTTACAAGGCTATGGACTGAGTCTGACCTGGATTGGTCCCTACGATCTGAATGTGAAAGCGATTTGGGCTCAGCGTACCGGACCGCTTTCTCAAAGCGTGACGACCTACCTTGAGCAAAATGGCGGGACGAGTCAGAACCGCTTCTGGTTGACCGCCTCTATTCCTTTCTAATCGGATCCACAATGTCTATCAATAGTTTAAACAACGAAAGAAATGTC
>CANBUF010000139.1 GCA_947372575.1 Alcaligenaceae bacterium
ATCGATCAGGATGCTTTTGATCCCTGGTGTGAACATCTCATGGTGCGCGAACTGCATACCGATCGTGTTGTCGGCACGTATCGCGTACTCACGCCGATTCAGGCCAGACGCGCGGGCGGTTATTACAGTGAATCCGAATTTGATTTGCAGGGACTGGGTAGCATAAAAAACAAGCTGGTCGAGTTTGGTCGAGCCTGTATCCATGAAGACCACCGGCAGGGCGGCGTATTGATGATGCTCTGGTCTGGCCTGGCCGAGATCCTCAAACAAGGCCAGTACGAGCATGTCTTTGGCTGTGCAAGCGTGAGTTTGCGTGATGATGGAAATACCGCAGCAAAGGTCTGGCGTCAGGTTCGCGCAGAGGTGGGTCTCTGTGGCCGCCCAAACGTGACGCCGTTGTGCCGCTACCCTGTCGAACAGCTTGACAGCGCTCTCCCAGCAGATGTTCCGGCCTTGCTAAAAGGCTATCTGAAACTCGGTGCCCGTGTGTGCGGTGAACCCGCATGGGATCCCGATTTTAATACCGCTGATTTTCCAATGCTGCTGTCGCTGCGCAATATGGGTACGCGCTATCGCAGACATTTTGGGTTTCCAACACTAGAGTGATTCGACGCATTGCTGCACAGTGCCCGCTGCTCATTGCAGGATGTGCTCCACATTCAATGCGGCCTGGGCCCCTTTGTTCCTGGGCTATATCTCATAACGTAACTTCCGACAAAAAAATGTCAGACGGGTATCAGTTCAAAGTCAAAGCCGACTTTGCTCCACTCCCGTTCTTCGCCGTGCAGCGAAAAATCAGTGAGAGGGTGGCTGGCAAGCCATTTTTTATCCACGCGCGAGACGATCGACGTATTGTTGACACTGATCGTGATGGGAAGTTTTGTAATGTCCTCGCGACGTCGGCAAAGCAGGACAGCAAGCCGCAGACACAGAATCGTTAGCCATTTGTCGCGTGATTGAACAAGCGTTTGCGCTTTGGTGAGTTTGCCAGTGTGGGCGAGCGCAAGCAGCGCGAGCTGTGACTGATCCGCCCTCGAAAAACCAGGCATATCCGCGTGATTCAGGATATAGGCGCTGTGCTTATGATAATCAGCCTGAGCAATGGACATGCCGACTTCGTGCAGATCCGCCGCCCAGCTCAGGGTATGCCGCAGTTCGTCTTGCGGTGACTTGGCCGGAAAAAGCGTATCAAACAAACTCAGGGCACAGCGTTTGACACGTGCGGCCTGTCGCGTGTCAACATGGTAGCGTTTCATGAAGGCATTGACAGACTCGTCACGCCTGTCGTGTGATTCTTCGCGACCCGCCATATCGACCAGCACGCCCAGGCGCAACGCACCGTCGCCGGTTTTCATGATGTCGACGTGCATTTCGTCAAAAAAGGCGCTCATGATGGCCAGACCGCCCGTGAGGACGTCCGCGCGCTCAGTCTTGATGCCCGGCAGGTCTTCGGGAATGACGCGCCCAGCGCGTACGATCTTGGTTTTGAGTCGCTCGATGCCTTCGCGTGTGATGCCGCCAGTCGAAAAACGGCTTTCAGTCAGGATGGCATACAGTGCCTTGGCTGTTCCTGACGAACCAATCGCAGTCGTCCAACCCATTTTTCGATAGGGTTTTGTGATGACTTCGATCTCGCGGCGCGCAGCAAGCTCGGCGAGTTTCATGGTGTGGGCATCCACCACGCCTTCGGGGAAGAATTTGCGACTGTAGCTCACGCAACCCATATATAAGGAGGACATCAGGACAGGCTCGTCCCCTTTGCCGATAATGACTTCAGTCGAGCCGCCTCCAATATCGATCACCAGTCGCTTTTCATCAGAAACAGGCAAGGTGTGGCTCACACCGGTATAAATCAGACGCGCTTCTTCGCGTCCGGCGATGACTTCGATGGGGAATCCGAGGGCTGCTTCGGCGCGCGGCAAAAAGTCCGAGACATTACGTGCGACGCGAAAGGTGTTGGTCGCAACCGCACGGACACGATCCGGATGAAAGCTGCGCAGGCGCTCTCCAAAGCGTCCCAGCACCTCGATGGCGCGATCAACGGAGGCATCATTGAGGATTTTGTCGGCATTCAGTCCTGCCGCCAGGCGGACGGTTTCTTTGAGGCGGTCGATCTGATAAATGTGTTTGACGCCATTTTGAACGGCAACGCGGCCAATTGACAGTCTGAAACTGTTTGATCCAAGGTCAATCGCAGCAAGTAGGTGTTCCATGCATCTAGCCAAATATTCAACAGCGCCTATTATAAAAGGGTATCTTGTTGACAAACTATTATCAAACTAAAAGAGTATCTTGTTATCAAACTGACATATAAGTAAGGTAAAAGATAACTTGAAAACAAAAGTCAGACTGACTAGCCAGGATTGCGACCCATGCCCGCACGTAAAAAAGCCGAGCCGTTATTTTTAAATCGCGAGTTATCGCTGCTGAAATTCAATGAGCGCGTTCTCGCCATGGCTGAGCGCAAAGACACACCATTGCTTGAGCGCTTGCGCTATGTCTGTATTGTCAGCTCCAACCTTGATGAGTTTTTTGAAATTCGTGTGTCAAGCCTCAAAGAACAGATGTCTCAGGATCCGAATCTGAAAGGTGACGATGGGATGACGGCTGCACAGGCATTCGAGCAAGTCCAGCTCGTTGTACACAAAATGGTGGATCGTCAGTACGCGCTGCTCAATGACGATATCTTGCCGCATTTGCGTGCGGAGGGGGTCGTTCTGCATCAGGCCAACGACTGGAATGCGGCGCAGCGTGCCTGGGCGCACAGTGTGTTTGTGCGCGACGTCATGCCTTTGCTCACGCCAATCGGTCTTGATCCTGCGCACCCCTTTCCCCGCGTCTACAACAAGAGTCTGAACTTCATTGTGCCGCTCTCTGGCAAAGACGCCTTTGGTCGCAAGTCGACGATTGCCATCGTACAGGCGCCGCGTGCCTTGCCCAGACTGATGAGCATGCCGCAGAATATCTCCGGCCAGCCCAATGGTTTTATCCTGCTGACAGCCTTGTTGCGCGCCTTTGTGGGCGAGCTGTTTCCAGGCATGGTCATGGAAGGCTGTTATCAATGGCGTGTGACGCGCAATAGTGACTTGTTTGTGGATGAGGAAGAGGTCACCAATCTGCGCCAGGCTCTCCAGGGCGAATTGTCTCAGCGTAACTTTGGTTCTGCGGTGCGTCTTGAGATTGATCAGCAGACGCCACCTGAGATTGAAGGCTTCTTGCAAAAGGAATTTTCATTGTCGCCAGTCGACACTTACCGGGTCAATGGTCCCGCGAACGTGTCACGGCTCATGCATATCTGCTCGGCTGTCAAGCGCCCAGATCTGTTGTTTCCGGAGTTTCGCGGCCTGGTGCCGCCTCCCTTTGATGACCTGGCCAGTCGACCCGAAGCGATTTTTGAGGCGATTGCCAAGAGCGATCGGCTGTTGCACCATCCTTACCAGTCTTTCCAGCCGGTCATCGATTTTTTAACGGCCGCTGCGATTGATCCGGATGTCGTGGCCATCAAGCAAACCATTTACCGTACAGGTGAAGACTCTGAATTGATGCACCTGCTCCTTGCCGCAGCGCGAGCCGGCAAAGAAGTCACGGTGGTGGTCGAACTGATGGCGCGCTTTGATGAGCAGACCAACATTAACTGGGCGGCGCGCCTCGAAGAGGTTGGGGCGCACGTGGTCTATGGCGTCGTGGGACATAAGACCCACGCTAAAATGGCACTGGTGCTCAGACGCGAAAAGGGTCGCATCCGTCGCTACGGCCATCTGGGGACCGGTAATTACCATCTGCGCACGGCAAGTCTGTACACGGATTTCGGTTTGCTGACCGCTGATGCACGGATGTGCGAGGACATGGATAAGGTCTTTTCGCAGCTGACAGGGCTGGGGGCACGACGCACGCTTAAGCTGCTGTTGCAGTCGCCTTTCACCATGCATGAGTCTGTTGTGGCAAAAATCCGGGCTGAGGCACGCGCAGCACGCGCCGGTAAAAAAGCACGCATCATGGCAAAAATGAATTCATTGCTTGAGCCCATCGTCATTCAGGAACTCTACAAAGCCAGTCAGGCCGGCGTCAAGATTGACCTGATTGTGCGTGGCGTCTGTGCCCTGCGCGCGGGCGTTCCAGGTTTATCCGAGAACATTACCGTGCGCTCGATCATTGGCAGGTTTTTGGAGCACGCCCGGGTATTTTATTTTTATGAGCAAGGTCTGGAGTCGGTATTCCTGTCCTCGGCAGACTGGATGGACCGGAACTTCTTCCGGCGCGTCGAAATTGCTTTTCCCGTTTTGGATAAGGTGCTTAAAAAGCGTGTGATTGATGAGGCATTTAATTTCCCCCTGAAAGATAACCGCCTGACCTGGGTCCAGCACCAGGATGGTAATTATGTGTTGCTGCGCAGCCGCAGGGCGGGATTTAATTTACATGACAATCTGATGGGTTCGGTCGGAAAAAGCAAGTAAATCAATAGCTTATGTTTTTTTAATCCATGGCCCCGTTAGGGGCCATATTTGTTTGTGACTGTCATAATGCGGTCACGTTCAGTCGTTAATATTTCGTCATCGCAAGTGTTTTTTTGATTTTTCACTGTTATGAGGTTACGCAAATGATTAAGCGTGCATTAATTCAATTATCTTCAGGTGTGGTGCTCGGCATGGCCGCACTGACTGCGCAGGCAACCGACATCACTGGTGCTGGCGCCACATTTCCCTTCCCAGTCTATGCAAAATGGGCTGCGGACTACAAAGCTGCCTCAGGTAATGCAGTGAACTATCAATCAATCGGCTCAGGTGGCGGCATTCAGCAGATTACAGCTAAAACAGTCGATTTCGGTGCAACTGATGATCCAATGAGCGGCGAGCAGCTCGACAAACTTGGTCTGATGCAATTCCCCGCTGTGATCGGTGGTACGGTCGCCGTGGTCAATATCGAAGGTGTCAAACCTGGTCAGCTCAAGCTCACCGGTCCTGTGCTTGCAGATATTTTCCTTGGCAAACTCAAAAAATGGGACGAAGCACCGATTCAGGCGCTCAATCCTGACGTGAAATTGCCTGCTGCGGACATTATCGTTGTGCACCGTTCAGACGGTTCGGGTACAACCTTTGGCTGGACGAATTACCTGACCAAAGTCTCTGCTGACTGGAAAGATAAAGTCGGTGAAGGCAAGGCTGTAAAATGGCCAGCAGGTCAGGGCGGCAAGGGCAACGAAGGCGTTGCAGCCTACGTTAAACAGCTCAAGAATTCTATTGGTTACGTTGAATATGCCTACGCCAAGCAAAACGACTTGGCCTGGACCCAGCTTAAGAACCAGGCCGGTAGCTTTGTACAGCCTGAGCAAGCTTCTTTTGCTGCAGCGGCTGCCAATGCAAAATGGGACAGCGCACCAGGAATGGGTGTTGTGCTGACTGAACAACCAGGTGCTGCTTCGTGGCCCGTGACCAGCGCAACCTTTATTGTGCTGTACAAAGACCAGGTTAAACCTGAAAATGGCCGCACAACAGTAGGATTCTTTGACTGGGCCTTTGAAAAAGGTGCCAAGACTGCTGCGGATATGGAATATGTACCACTGCCTAAGGAAGTCACGGATAAGATTCGTGCAGCCTGGCACGCTGAGCTCAAGGCCGATGGCAAGCCTTTGTTGAAATAAGTTCAGTCCCCCTCCGGTCGCGCACAACGCATGATCGGAGGGTTTATCTTTTTCAAGTTTGATTCGCAGGAAATTCAGTGATGGCTGCAAACTCATTTCACGACGCGCTGTTTAAATTTGTGACGCGGGCCTTTGCTTTCCTCGTGTTTAGTTTATTAGCGGCCATCATGGTGTCGCTGCTCTATGGTAGCCAGGAGACGCTTCTCAAATACGGGTTGTCGTTCCTGTGGACCAACGA
>CANBUF010000140.1 GCA_947372575.1 Alcaligenaceae bacterium
GAAGCCTCATCCGGAATAATGTTAGGTGCGACCGAACCATGCAACTGCGTCACAGCCAACAGAGCACGCTCAGTACTTGGGATGACCTTTGAAACCAAGCCCTGCAACGCGGTCGCCAGCGCAAGCACTGGGGCGACCGGATCAACTCCAGTATGTGGCATGGAAGCATGTGTACCTCGACCCTTCATTGTGACTTTGAAAGTATTGCTTGAGGCCATAAAGGCACCATCATTGAGCGCAAAGCCACCTACATTGCCGATTGAAAAATTATGCAAGCCAAAAATGGCATCACACGGAAACCTGTCAAAAAGCCCCTCATCAATCATTTTTTTTGCTCCCGCCTTGCCCATTTCTTCGGCAGGCTGAAACACAAAATTAACGGTGCCATTGAAGTTACGCGTTTGAGAAAGATGCCAGGCTGCGGCGAGCAGCATCGTCGTATGGCCATCATGACCACAGGCATGCATCTGCCCTGCGTGAGTGGACTTATGCGCAAACTGATTCAGCTCATTGAGCGGCAAACAGTCCATATCAGCACGCAGACCAATCGAGCGTTCACTCGTGCCCACCTTAAGCACGCCTACGACGCCCGTGCCTGCCACGCCACGGTGTACCTCGATGCCCCATTCCTTGAGCAGCGTGGCAACAATTTCTGAGGTGCGGTGCTCATCAAACCCTAATTCGGGATGTGCATGAATATCGCGCCTGATGTTAATGAAGCGACTGTAATCGGCAAACGAATCGACAAGTTTCATTATTGGACCTTTGCACCGGATTTTTTAACCACATCAGCCATTTGCACGTCGGACTTTTTCAGGATGTCTGCAAACTGCGCATTCGTCAAAATCGCTGTTTCAATGCCCTGGCGCTCAAGACGCTCGAGCACAACTGGATCTTTGAGCAAGCCAGCCATTGCATGCTGCGTTGCATCGAGAATCGGGGCAGGCGTAGCAGCTGGGGCGAGCAAACCAAACCAGGAAGTGAACTCATACCCCTTAAGTCCGGATTCAGCCACGGTCGGCAACTCAGGGATGAACTTGGAACGCTCAGCAGAGGTCACTGCGAGCAACTTGATACGTTTGTCTTCTTTATAGCCAAGTGCTGCGACGTTGGCGGCGATCACTGCCTGCGCACGGCCGGACAGCACTTCCATCACGGCTTCACCAGTGGATTTTGTAGGAATGTGCTCCATATCAAGCCCGGCCATTCCTGCAAAGTAGGCCATAGACAAGTGCGTCGCACTCCCGTTTCCTGCGGAGGCGTAGTTAAACTTTCCTGGAGAGGCCTTCACTAGCTTGATAAAGTCGGCAACATTTGTGACCGGCAAATCACCTGGCACCATCAAGATATAACTGGCATTACCAATGTACGCAGCCGGTGCAAAACTATTGATCGGATCGTAGCTCAGGTTGTCATATAAATACTTGGCAATCAGGTGACTGGCCGCGGCCAGATCCATCATCGAACCATCTGGTGCTGATTTTGCAACAAGCGAAGTACCGATTGTGCCGCCAGCACCGGCCTTGTTTTCAACGATAACGGTTTGTTTGAGTGCGCCGCCAAGTTCTGCATTGAAACTACGCGCAAGTGAGTCCTGTACGGCTCCCGCTGCGAATGGGACCACAATGCGCATGGTTTTTTCTTGTGCGACCGTCACGCCCGTTGCCAAAATGAAAGCGAACGCCGTGCAAAGGAGTCGGAAAATCAAGCCACCTGTAAACATTGAAAATCTCTTAAAAGTTGTTGAACGCGCAGGCATATTTTGCCTACGGCTCAAACTATACATTTAAAAGTAGCCGCCTGTGGCTCTTGAAAAGATGGCGCGCTGAATTGAAGTTTTGGCAACCTGATCGAAAAGTCGTACAGAGCAAATGCTTACTTTGTGTTTTTTTCCGCGTCCCGCTTGTGTGCCGCTAATCCCATTAACCTGCGATCACGCCAGAGTCGACGCGCCAGCAATTGCTCTTTAGGCAAAAGTTTGCGGCGCGAGGCTTCTAGCTTTTGAATCAATTCTTCGGACCAGGGCTCAGTTGATGTTTGCTCCTCTGCTATTGATTGGTACATGTCACCAAAACGATGCGCATAATCCGCAAGGCCGTCTGGTGCATTCAAATCAATCGTTTCGAACGGGCCCATAAATGACCAGCGCAAACCAAGGCCCTCGCGCACCGTCACATCAAGGCCCTCAGGATCAACATACCCTTGCTCGACTAGCTTAAACGCTTCGCGCAACAACGCTCCCTGAAGTCGGTTCAGAATAAACCCTTGAAGCTCACGGTAGATTTTGACGGGCTTTTGTCCGACGCTTTCCATGACATCCCAAGCCTGCTGAACGACCTCGGGATCTGTCCACGGCGCGCCACAGATTTCAACAACAGGTACAAGGTAAGGCGGGTTGACTGGATGCGCGATCAGACAGCGTGCGCGACCAGGCAAGTCCTCTGTGAAAGCGGATGCTGGAATACTGGACGTTGAACTTGCGAGCACACATTTTGGAGCTGCGATCTTGTCCATTCGCGCAAAGATATCTTTTTTCATTTCGACGCGTTCTGGCAGATTTTCCTGAACATACTGCACACCGTCGAGTACTTGCTCAAGTGTCGGGCTACCGCTGATGCGTCCTAACAGCCCCTCTGCGTCATCAATGAGTCCAGCTGTCTTTAAGTCAGCGACCTGACCGGCAATTAATTTGATCGCAGCCTCTACGGCTTTGGGATCACCGTCCCACAACTTAACGTGATGCCCTCCGCGCGCAAAAACGATTGCCCATGCCTGACCGATCAACCCTGACCCAACGACTGCAATATTCATGTTGTCTCCATCTCTAGCTTGTTTGGCAGGCTGTTGCCGCCTGTTTGAACATTTGTAAGTGAATCAGCTTTTAGTATAGGGGATGTTAGGTCTGGGGCAAGACCAGCAAACGCTCAGGGATGAGGGGGTGAGGCAGGACAGCCATCTCCACATCGAACACGCGCCGCAAGTTGCTTGAGGTTAAGACCCGGTCTGGGGTGCCCTGTGCAATGACCGTCAGATTAGCCATCAGTGCGATGCGATCACAGCGCGCGGCAAGATTGACATCATGCAAAACAAGTAACACGCCTACACGCCTGGTGTGAGCGAGCTGCAGTAGCGTCTCGAGCAATCGTAATTGATGCCGGGGATCGAGACTGGCAAGCGGCTCATCAAGCAGCAAATACGCTCGGCCCCTCGTTGCCCTGATCGCCAGGCACTGCACCAACACGCGCGCGAACTGCACGCGCTGTTGCTCTCCGCCGGACAGTTCGGTATAGCTGCGGGTCTTTAAATCAAGCGCATCAGCACACGTCAGTGCATCCAACACCCACGCGTGCACCTCGGTGGGACTCGCCTGCTCAAAGGGATAAGCACCCATCGCCACGACCTCTGCGACCGTGAATGCAAAAGTCAATCCTGGCTGCTGGGGGAGCACTGCCCGCATCTGTGCCTGCTGATATGTGCTGCTTTGCGACAAAGGATGATCGTCAAAATAGATCACCCCCGCGTCCAACTTGACTTCTCCAGCAAGGGCTCTGAGCAGGGTAGATTTGCCAGCGCCATTTGCACCTAGCACCGCGACAACCTCATCTGTTCCGATATCCAGTGTTGCGTCAACGAGCACCTTTCTCGAGCCGTAGGAAATGTTTAATCGATCAGCAAGGATAGTCATATGCAAGCCGGCCTAATGTCCAGAATGGCCAGAGTGTCCGAAATGACCTGACTGTCTTGCGCCAGTATTGGTGCCACCGGTACTGCCATATGTTCTTGCTCCGCCAGCATTTCCACTCTGCGCTGCGTGCGCAGGGGCATTCTGGTGCCAGTAATTTTGTGCGGACTGCCGAGCCTGCGTCACATTTTGAATCTGAGCACCCGCGGATCCATAACGGCCCTGCAGCGCCGGCGAAGAGTATGGAACGTTATAGCGGTGAGCTGGGTTATATACCCAAGCACTATGCGCGCCAGCCATCGGAGGATAGCGGTAGGGGGCCGCGTTATAGCGATAGTTAAATCTGTTGTAGTAGGCGTTATTGATATAAAAACCTCCGCGCCCCCAATAAGGCGTGGCCCATAAGGCATAGCCCACACCGAAACCCACGCCAAAAGCGACCGCGCCCCACGCGGGGTTATAGACCGCATACGGGGGATAAGCCACATATGGCCAAGGGCCGTACACCACCCAGGGGTTATAGGTCGGAACATAAATGATTTCAGGATTGGCAGGCGCGATAATGATGTGTGATTGCGGATCTGTAGAGACCACCATCTGATTACCTGACTTTAAAAATCCGGCTTGCTGTGATTGCACACGCAGTGATTGCACGCCCTGCATCAAGGCGGCAGGGTCTGCAAGATATGCATCGCCCAGCTGGTGCGTCCACTCAAGCTGATTGCCCATCAAATTGAGCGCATCCGGAAAATGCACCAGGGATTTAACACTGTTATCCCAGCGCTGCTCACCAAGCGCCGCATCAAATGCGTCACCGGTGAGCCGATTGTTTTTCAGCCAGATCGTCGCCGCAGCAACCTCGAGTGGATACGTTGAGGCCATTAGCATTTGTGCAAGCAAGGCGTCGGGGTACAAAGCAATGGGGGCGACCAGCGACTGCAATTCAGGTGCACTAATGGGTTTGCCCATTTGTGGACTCTGCTCAGGTGGAGTTTGTGCCATGGCATACGCACTCAACCCGGGCGCCAGAGAAGGTATGCCCAACGCAAAAACAATAGCTAAGGTATTGACGCGCAAACGAAACTTGCGGGAATGGCTCATCATGATGCTCGATTGATTTAAATCATAAACTCTGGAACTGGGTACTAGCTCAGGATCAAGTGTAGGCGGTGTTCGGTTCAGAAGCGGCACTTTACGGTCTTTGCCGAGGTCAAACAGTCAAAATTTCGATGTCAAGTGGTTACAAAGTGATATCTGGCTGTCTGCAAACCCTTCAGGTATAAAGCAGTACAGGCGGGATGTTTATGCCAGCCTGACATCAGGAGCCATCGAATTGAACGTTTTCCCTGAACTTGAACTCAATACATTCTCGGTCGTTGCGCGTTGTGGTCGCACAGGCCAGCTTGGTGTCGCTGTCAGCACCGCGCTTCCGGCGGTGGGGAGTATGTGCCCCTATGTTAAGGCCGGCGTGGGTGCCATATCCACACAGTCGCGCGTGAATCCCTACCTTGCTATCGAAGCGCTGGCACTCCTCGAAACAGGACTTAATGCTCAGCAAGCACTTGATGCGGTGATCATCAAAGATGAAGTAAAAGAACTCCGCCAGGTGGGCATTGTCGACGCGCAAGGCCTGGCAGCGGCCTGGTCAGGCGCAGACTGCAAGACCTGGGTTGGACATATCGTCGGAGAATCTTTTTCGGTGCAAGGCAACATGTTGACAGGCGCTGAGGTCATTGAGGCGATGGCACAGACCATGCGTACCACGCACGATCTCAGCCTGGATGAAAGACTTGTTCGAACACTTGAGGCTGGCCAACAAGCGGGCGGAGATAAGCGAGGCAAGCAATCCGCAGCGCTCAAGATTCACGATACTGAAGACTATCCTCTACTCGATCTACGAGTCGATGAAAATCCATACCCCGTCAAAGAGCTGCGCAGGGTGCTTGAAATTGCGAGACTCCAACTCATCCCTTATATCAACGGGCTATCAAAAAAGGGACTGCCGGCAAGCGTTCCACCCGACGAAGTCACAAGCATGCTGGCCATGCCACCACCTCAGCGACCTGGTGGAGGTGGCAGTGCACCCGGCCAGTAAGCTCACGCCCTACTGATCGAGTTTCAGTCCGTGGTCTTGCGCAAGCTTTTGCCATTTGGCAATTTCAGCACGAC
>CANBUF010000141.1 GCA_947372575.1 Alcaligenaceae bacterium
CATCCGTCATGGCGGTCGCCGTCGTAGCCAAGCCCCATCCTAAATGGGGCGAGACTCCTTGTGCCTTTATTGAGCTCAAGCCCGGCTTTGAAATCACCGCCGCAGAGCTGATCAAGCACTGTAAGGAGCATTTGCCAGGCTTTAAAGTGCCCGGTGCGATTGAATTCGGTGATCTGCCTAAAACCTCAACCGGCAAGATTCAGAAATTCGAATTGCGTAAACGCTCAGGGGCGGTGGACGCAATTAATGTTTAAAAAACACGTAATCCCTCAAATCCTACTCAATCAGACGGGTAAAATGCTCGAATTGATCTAAAGAGCGAATCCACAGCATGGCCTATGTATTAGGCGCGTTTATCGTGTCGTTAGTCGTGACGCTGCTCCTGGTTCGGTATCGCCGACTCCATGTGCAGCACACTGGCGACACCGATTTCAAGGGCGTCCAAAAATTTCATGCACGCTCCGTCCCCCGGGTCGGCGGTATTTCGCTTGTCCTGGCCATGATCGTGCCCTGTGTCATTGCGAGCTTTCGCGATCCTGAGATCGTGGGTGCTCTGACCTTGCTGATTGTGGCGAGCTTGCCGGTGTTTATCGGCGGTCTGGTCGAAGACATCTCTAAAAAAGTCCGTGCCCGTGTCCGCCTGAGCCTGGCCCTCTGTAGCGGTGCGCTGGCTTATTACTGGCTAGGGGCGGCCATCACGCGGCTCGATATCGTCGGGTTGGACTGGATATTGCAGTTTGGCGCGGTGTCCTTTCTGATCTCAATATTCGCCATGGCGGGTGCCGCCAACGCCATCAATATTATCGATGGCTATAACGGCCTGGCGTCAGTCGTTTCGGCCATGATCCTGGCAGGCCTGGCGTATGTCTCCTTTTACCTGGGCGATCGACTGCTCCTGGTCGCCGCAGTCGGCATGCTGGGCGCGATCGGTGGATTCCTGATCTGGAACTATCCCCGGGGGTTGATATTTCTGGGGGACGGCGGGGCGTACTTTATTGGTTTTATGATCGGCACCCTTTCCGTGCTGATGCTGGCGCGACACCCGCAGGTCTCCGCCTGGTTTCCGCTGCTCTTATGTATTTACCCGGTATTTGAGACCCTGTTCTCTATTTACCGTAAAAAACTCGTGCGCGGCAAATCCCCTGGTGCGCCCGATGGCGTCCATCTGCATATGCTGGTGTACAAGCGCATGGTCCGCTGGGCTGTCGGCTCCAGCGAGGCACGCCTGATCACTCAGCGCAATGCCATGACCTCGCCCTATTTGTGGGTCTTGTCTTCCATGGGGACGATTCCAGCGGTCCTGTTCTGGCAAAACCAGTGGGTCCTGATGGCCTTTGTGGTGTTGTTCTCCGTGAGTTACGTCGAGCTTTACCGACGCCTGGTGCTGTTTCACATGCCACGCTGGTTGGTCCTCCAAAAAAAGCGACGCCGCTAATCATGCGCGTGCTCCATGTACTTAAGACCTTTTTCCCTGACACCTATGGTGGCATCGAGCAGGTGGTGCACACGCTCGCGAGCCACACACAGCCACTCGGCGTCGAAAATAGAGTGTTAGTACTCACTCCGGGTGAGCCGCGCCGTGGTATTGAACCCGCCGGTTACGAAGTCATCCGGTACAAGCGCGATCTGTATGTCGCCTCGACGGGATTCTCAATCAGCTTGCTTAAAAATTTTCGCAAAGAAGCCGCCTGGGCAGATGTCATGCACATGCATTTCCCCTGGCCCTACGCGGACCTTTGTTACCTGCTCAATGGGATTAAAAAGCCCAGCCTCATTAGTTACCACTCCGATGTGGTGAATCAGGTCCAGCTCAATAAGCTCTACGCCCCTTTGCGTAATCGCTATCTGGACAAAATGAGCAGGATCTATGCAGCCTCACCCGGCATCATGCAATCGAGCCCAGTGCTGCAAAAGTTTAAAGACAAGACCCGCCTGATTACCTACGGGATTGAGCATTTTGCACAACTCCCTGCTGATGCACCGGTTGTGAAAGCCTGGCAGTCTAAATTTGGATCGAGGTTCTTTTTATTCCTGGGAGCCTTGCGTTATTACAAAGGGTTGCACGTCCTGCTAGAGTCACTGAAAGGCCGCGATTACCCGACGGTCATCGTTGGGCGAGGTGACCAGCATGATGCGCTCCAGACCCAGGCCAGGCAATTAGGGCTGACCAATCTGCATTTTGTACCCGAAGTCAGCAACGAAGAAAAGCGCAGCCTGATGCGTGCAGCCTATGGATTTGTATTCCCCTCACATATGCCGTCCGAGGCTTTTGGGATTGTGCTGGCTGAGGCGGCTCAGCAAGGCTTGCCGATGATTACCTGTGAGATCGGCACGGGTACGAGCTACGTCAACCTAGATGACGTCACAGGTCTGGTTGTGCCACCCTCCGACGCAGAGCAATTTGGTTTGGCGCTGGATATGTTCTGGGAGCGCCCAGAGCAGGTCGCGATCTGGGGACAGCAAGCACTCTCACGGTATGAAGAAAACTTCAAAGCCGAGACCATGGCCGAGCGGTATATGGGCGCGTATCAGGAGTTGCTGGGGCAGGCTACGGCAGACAATTAGTTACAAAATAAACGAGACACACGGATTGAATCTGGGCTGACCACTATTTAAAATAACCACATGGAAACCCGTATTACTCGCTTAGAAGCAATCATCCCAACCTTGGCCACTCGCGAGGATCTCGCCCACTTAGAAGGGCGTATGAACAGTGCAATCCAAAAAGTCGAGACAACTCTACACAAAGAGCTCACGAATCAAACTTGGCTGATCGTTAAATGGATGTCAGGTTTGCTCGTAACACTGTTACCAAGCCTGTTTGCAGCAGTTTTTTACTTGGCTCGATACACTCACTGAAGGCTTAGGTGCGGGGTTGAGTGGTTAGAGATTTCAGATTAACTCGCTTGGAACTTTGCCAGTGGTAGCGCTATAAATGGTATATAAAATCTCTAACAGTCTATAATAAGATAATTAATAATCTGAAACTGGATGTTTATTGTGGATAAGCAAAAGTCCGTACCCCAGACAAAAAGACGCGTCGCCAAGCCTGTAGAGGCTCTCGTTCAACCGGCTGTAAAAGCTTTTACAAGACGACTTTCGTTGGCGGGTCAAAACACTCTTGGCCAGCCCGTGCCAACTAAAAATGCAAAAAACATTATTGTTTCAACTGAATTTAGCGGCCGTAGTTATGATTTCTTTGCAGGTGATACCTCGACGATTATGCGCAATATGCGAGGCGGTACGCCTGCGCGGATTCTTCCACAAGTCGCGCATAGGCTGGGCGTGACACAGGAAAGTCTACTGGACTATCTGAGACTTCCTAAGAGTACGATCAAGGCGCGTATCAGTAAAGGTCAGCCCCTGGCCAGTGTTGAACAAGATCGACTGTATCGTGTCAATCGTGTGCTGAATCGTTCGATTGAGGTTCTTGAAGATGAGCTCGCCGCAAAAGAATGGATCAAATGCAAAAACCGTTCTTTGGGTGGTGAGGCTCCACTCTCCATTCTGGACACTGAGGCTGGTTATGAACTAGTGCTCGATACCTTGAGTCGTATTGAGTATGGCGTGATTTCCTGATGCGAGTTCCTCCCGTGATATTGTGGCGAATCGCCAAACACACACCGATGTACCCTGCCGATGACTTGTCTGGTGGGGGAGCAAAGATGGCTGGTGGGCGATGGAACAGCAAAGACCAAGCTGTTGTTTACACGTCCGAGTCTATTGCGCTTGCGACACTGGAGACACTCGCACATCTTGGCGATCGTGTTGCCATCCGCAATGCCTTTCTTGTTAGAGTAGAAGTGCCCGCTGCGGTCTGGGCTGAGCGCGAAACTGTGCCAGTTGCTGCGTTAGACCCAACCTGGGTTGCAGAGCCTGCAGGATTAACCACAATAAAATTTGGTGATGCATGGCTGCAATCTCTGCGATCGCCACTGATTGAGGTCCCGTCCGTAATCGTGCCAGAAGAGAAAAACATACTCATCAATCCTGCGCATACGATGTCACGTAAGATCAGGGCTTCCGTGTCTCGTCAATATATGTACGATCCAAGGCTTTAACTTCGCATCTAACAAAAGCGATCAGGCTTACACCATCCGCTGATACACCTTCAACGTCGCATCAGCACAAGCCTGCCAGGTAAATTCCCGCGCACGTGCGAGGCCTCGACGCTTAAGTTCTTGCGTCAATTCCTGATCCTCCAGCACGCGTTGCATGCCCTTGGCGATCTGATCGATATCCATTGGATCAACCGATATTGCCGCATCGCCTGCGACCTCAGGTAAAGACGTTGTGTTGGAGGTAATCACAGGCACGCTTGCCGCAAACGCCTCGAGCACAGGTAAGCCAAAGCCCTCACCTAACGATGGGAACACCAACGCACTCGCGAGTTTAAGCACAGGTAGCAAGTCCGCATCAGGCACGTGTTGCAGCCACCTCACCGCACCGCTGGCGGTGTCTTCGTCAATCAGTCGCATGACTGCTTCGCATTTCCAGCCAGCACGGCCGATGATGATGAGCGGCGTGCGCAATCTCTCGGCTGGACTTAAGGCGCGATGCGCGTTGATCGTGCCCTCAACGTTTTTGCGAGGCTGCAGCGTGCCAACCGATACAAAAAAAGTTTCGGGTAATTGATACTGCGCACGCACACGATCCGTCTCCAGAGGTGCAACATCACGGAACCAGCGCTCGTCGACGCCGAGCGGTATCACCGTGATTTTGTCGAGTGCAATGCCGACCCATTTGGATAATTCAATTTTTGAATAATCCGAAATCGTAATGACTTCATCAGCCCAGTTCTCGGCACGCTTCATGAGCATGTTTTTAATCTTGCGGAACTCAGGGCGCAACCAGTGTGGATGCGAAAGCGGAATGGCATCCATGATCGTCGCGAGCATTGGCACAGATTTACATTTAGGAATGTAGTGATCAGTAGCGTGGATCAGATCGACTTGGCTGGAGAGCATCCGGATACCGGGGAAATTCACTCCCGTTGCCACAGAGACTGCCGTATTGACGGAATAACGACCGAGCTGAATCCCAGGTTTGATCTGCTGTGCAATGGCCTTGGTAGTGGCTGGATCATTGCCTCCGATCCGTGAGCCCAGATCCCCAGGCACTGCACAGCCAAAAGCAAATGGTACTAACTGAAGCGCGGCATCACTAGCCGCCATGCGCCAGAGCATCTCGCGCGTGTAATTGCCGATGCCGTCCAGTCCGCCGCCGGTTAACCCTTTACACAGGGCAGAGACGCCAAAGCCGACCCGCATTATTGATCCCTTGCCGCGGCCTCAAGCATCCAGGCGAGTGTTTCGCGTAAAGTCCTTGGATGCCAGTCTGGCACAAACTCTTTAAGAAGACTGGTATCACCACCCAGCGTCAACACCTCATTCGCGCGCACAAAGACTGGATTTACACGCGCTTCGATGGCGTGGCCTGTCAGCTCGGTTGCCAAGGCCAGCGCATCGCGCAATGATACGAGATTGCTTGAGCAGACATTGACTGTCTGGCCAACGGGGGCGGCCTCAATCAGCTTGCGATAGGCATGAACCACATCGCGCACATCATTGAATTCGCGCCAGACATCCATGTTGCCCAGCTCAATGGTGTCCTGATGACGGACAAAATGCGAAACAATTTTTGGAATTAAAAAGCTCTCTGACTGACCCACTCCGGTGTAGTTAAAGGGGCGTGCGATCACCACAGGGAGTTTGGGAATCCATAGCTTGGCCATGTATTCCATCGCCAGTTTGCTTACTGCGTAATCATTGGCAGGATGGGTCGGGTTGTTTTCGTTGAGCAGACCACTCTGCAGATTGCCGTAGACATTGGCACTGCTGGCCAG
>CANBUF010000142.1 GCA_947372575.1 Alcaligenaceae bacterium
AGCGTGATCAGCCGTTCTCGCTCGAGTCGAATCAACGCCTGTCGAACGATCGTGCGCGACACGCCAAACATGGTCGCGAGATTCTGTTCGACAAGCTTGGTGCCTGCAGCCAGGCGATGCTCAATGATGGCATCGGTAATGGCTGCAGCCACACGATCCGTAACACTGCTTGTAGAGGCTGGCATGGCGATCCGTATCAGTCGTGTATGGATGATAGGAATTGTTTGAGTTCAGCCGTCTGGGGATTACCAAACAATTGTGCTGGAGTACCGATTTCGTGGACACGCCCCTGATGCATGAAGACCACGCGATCGCTCACGCGGCGTGCAAAGCTCATTTCATGAGTCACCATGAGCAGGGTCATACCTTCTTCGGCCAGACTCTCTACTACGCGCAAGACCTCGCCCACGAGCTCGGGATCAAGCGCGGAGGTAATCTCATCACACAACAAAACCGAGGGGCTCATGGCCAGTGCGCGGGCAATGGCTACACGCTGCTGCTGTCCACCTGAAAGCTGATCCGGGAAGGCATCAAATTTGTCGCTCAGTCCGACACGTGCGAGCAGTTTTTGTGCACGCGCGTGAGCTTGTTCAGAGGTTTCTTTTTTAACGAGTGTGGGCGCCAGCATGATGTTGCGACCTACTGTCAGATGTGGAAACAGATTAAAGCTCTGAAAAATCATTCCGACACGTTGGCGTAACGCGCGCATGGCACGCGCATCGTGATGGACCAGCGCACACTGGTCAACTGTCAGCGAGCCCGCCTCAAAGGTTTCTAGACCATTGATGCAACGTAATAATGTGCTTTTGCCTGAGCCGCTTTTACCGATAATCGCGATCACTTCCCCTGGGGCTACATGCAGATCGATCCCTTTAAGGACTTCATTGTTACCAAAGGATTTACGCAAAGCTCCAATCTGGACAATCGGAGCTGCGGGCGTTGTTTCAAGTCCTTGCATGGAGTTTTCCTTCTAAGGATCGCGCATAGAGGCTGATCGGGTAGCACAGCACAAAATAAAGTAGCGCCACGCAGCTATAAACCAGGAAGGGTTTAAAGGTGGCATTCGTAATCATGGTGCCGGCTTTGGTGAGTTCGATAAAACCAATCAGGGATGCCAGGGCAGTCCCTTTAACCACCTGCACCAGAAAGCCCACCGTCGGAGGAATCGCAATCTTGACGGCCTGAGGCAAGATCACATATTGCATTTGCTCACGGAAATTCAGCGCCAGGCTTTTTGCGGCCTCCCACTGGCCAAGTGGAATTGCATTGACACAGCCACGCCAGATCTCAACCAGAAAAGCACTCGTATACAAGGTGAGCGCGAGACTCGCAGCCACCCAGGGTGAGAGTTCAACACCAAACAAGGCCAGACCAAAATAGGCGAGGAACAATTGCATCAGCAAGGGTGTGCCCTGAAAGAGCTGCACATAACCTGCAACAAATCTTTCGGCGCCACGGATCTTGGACATTCTGAACATCAGCAAGCCCAATCCAACCAGGCCACCACCAACAAAGGCCACGAGCGAGAGCGCTACAGTCCAGCGCATGGCGAGCAGCAGATTACGAAAGATATCCCATAGAGTGAACTCAACCACGGCGCGCTCCAAAGAAGTAACGTGGACCTGCCCAATTCAGCAGCGCACGCACACCGATCGAGAGCAGCAGGTAAATAACAGTGGCGACAATGTAGGCCTCAAAGGCGCGGAAATTCCGGCTTTGAATCAGATTCGCCACAAAACTCAGCTCAGGGGTGGATATCTGACCGCAGACCGCAGAACCCAGCATCACAATGATGATTTGACTAACAAGTGAAGGCCAGACTTTCTTCAGTGCGGGAGGCAGAATGACGCGAGTAAAAATCTGAAACCGGTTTAACGCCAGACTCAACGCGGCTTCGATCTGACCACGCGGCGTCGCCTGGATACCCGAACGGATAATTTCGGTCGCATAGGCTCCGAGATTGATGACCATAGCAATCACAGAGGATGACTCTGGGGTCAGCTTGATACCCAGCATCGGTAAGCCAAAAAACACAAAAAACAATTGCACAATAAATGGCGTATTCCGAATAAATTCGACATACGTCCCAGCTATCCATTTGAGCCAGAGTGGCCCACTCAATCGTGACCAGGCAAAAATAATGCCGATCAATACGCCGAGCACGGCAGAAATCGCCGTCAGCCCGAGCGTCCATAGCACCCCTGAGAGCAGCATCGGCCACTGACTCAGTACTGCAGCGAAATCAAGCTCAATACGCACAATCACTATTCCTGTATGGCGCTTAAAGGGGCAAGGCAATTGACTGAATCAAGCGCCTTGCCACCACGGTCTGGCAAACTTATTTAGGCAAGTCGCCTGAAGGACGCTTGAGCCATTTTTCGCTCATCTTGTTCAGGTCGCCAGCAGCGATTCCTGCTGCGATGATTTCGTTGACTTTGTTACGTAAGGCATCCTCACCTTTTGCAACGCCAACAAAGTTCGGGCTGTCTTTAAGCAGAAGCTTGAACTCTGTTTCCATCTGTGGAGTGCGCTGCATCATGTTTTCGGCAACGGAGACGCCAGTCGCGATCAGATTGACCTGACCCGAGGTGTAAGCCGACACAGTAGCGTTGTTGTCTTCAAAGCGCTTTAAGTCAGCTTTTTCGGGAGCAACTTTTGTCAGTTCCTGATCCTCGATCGCGCCGCGCGTCACGCTAATGGATTTACCCGCCAGATCTGCAAAGCTTTTGATTGACATGGACTTTGGTCCGAATACGCCCTGAAAAAATGGCGAGTAGGCAGACGTAAAATCAATGACGGCCATACGCTCAGGATTTTTACCGAGAGTTGAAATGACCAGATCCGCCCGTTTGGTTTGGAGGTAAGGGATGCGGTTCGCGCTCGTGACCACGACCAGATCAACCTTGACGCCCATTTTCTGGGCAATGTAATTGGCCATATCAACATCCAACCCCTGAGGCTTGAGGTCAGGCCCGACAAAACCGTAGGGAGGAAAGTCTGTCGGAATCGCAATTTTGATTTCCTTCGCTTTCATCACATTATCAAGGGCATCCTGCGCATGGGAGGCGGCAGACAACCCCAGACCGAGCGCAACAGTGGAACAGGCGATCAAAAAGGAACGCTTGGTAGCGTGAAAAACATTCAACTTGGAAAAACGGATCTGTGTCATAACTGCCTCCGGTTGGTTGTATGCAAAACTGTATACATAATTGGATAAAAAAACGACAGGGTTAACCCTCAAAATCCCAGCATGGTGAGACACCGAGCTGGGGGAATGATGAATCAATAGGTTTTATAGGGCAGAAACTTGCCTGACAAAACGACGTTGACGCGATCCCCTTTTGGATCGGGCTCACGCTTGATGTCCATTGAAAAATCAATGGCGCTCATAATCCCGTCACCAAACTCTTCATGGATGAGTTCCTTGATCGTTGTGCCATAGACGCTAACAATCTCGTACCAGCGATAGATCAATGGATCGGTCGGCACAGGCGAGCGCAACGAACCTTTGTATGGAACAACTTGCAAGAGCTTGACAGCCTCTGGAGGCAAGGCAAACGTCTTACCAATCAGCGTTGCCTGCTCCTTGGTGAGCGTCATCTGCCCCAGACAGGCTGCAGTCACCCACTCTTTGGACAGTTTGAGTTTTTTGGCGACGTCCGCCCACTTGATGCCTTTTTGAATCTTGGCGGAGTAAATCAGATCGGTCACGTCTTCGCGTGTCATCGGTTTGGCGATTGCCCGGGTTGTAGCCATTAAAAGTGCTCCTTTGTAAAAATTAAGCGGATGCAAAGGTCTTGGACCGATGCACCAAAAAGTCAATTAAGTGATTCCTGCATTCATAAAACTTTGGGTCGTGATGCATCGTCGCACGCGTGCGATCACGTGGCAATGGATTCTCGAAAATCTCTGCAAGCACTGCACGGGGTCCATTACTCATCAGGAAAATCTTGTCCGAGAGCAAGATTGCCTCATCCACGTCATGCGTAATCATAAAAACGGTCTGTTGGGTTTGACGCACAATCGTCACCAGCTCATCCTGAATATTGCCGCGCGTCAGTGCATCAAGTGCGCCAAACGGTTCATCTAGCAATAGCATTTTGGGCTGAATCGAAAAAGCGCGTGCAATCCCCACGCGCTGCTTCATACCACCAGATAACTGGGAAGGCTTCTTATCCTCTGAACCCTGCAAATGCACCATATCGATAAACTGTTGGACATGCGCATCGACTTCTGCATTCGACCAAAAGGGCCATTTGGATTTAACGGCAAAAGCAATGTTGCCTCGCACCGTCATCCAGGGCATCAGGGCGTGTGACTGAAACACCACGCCGCGATCAAGACTCGGGCCACTGATCTCTCTGCCATCGATGAACGCATGACCTGCAGTAGGCTGCTCGAGTCCAGCCAGCACGTTCAGGATCGTGGTTTTGCCACACCCTGAATGACCAATGATGCAAACAAAATCCCCACGCGCAATTTCAAAATTCACATCATCAAAGACAACCAGCTCGCCCTTGCCGTCTGGTGCAGGAAAAGCCTGTCGCAAGCCCTGGACTTTTAAGAAGCCCGGTGACTTGTTCAGCTCGCGTTCATGGAGTTGAGGTATTGGAAGCATGCTCATTAATCCCGGTAAGTGACCGCTTTTTGCAAGCGGGCAAAACACATATCAAGCAGCATGCCCATCACGCCAATCAAGAACACAGCAACCAGAATATTGGAAATGGACAGGTTATTCCATTCGTTCCAGACAAAATACCCAATCCCTGTCCCGCCCACCAACATCTCTGCGGCCACGATCACTAACCAGGCAATACCGATTGAGATCCGCATCCCCGTCATGATTGTCGGAGCGGCAGCAGGCAGGATCACGAGCAAAGCCTTACGAAGCGGTTTAACTTCGAGTGTGCGTGATACATCAATCCATTCTTTACGTACAGCGGCGACGCCAAATGCTGTATTAATCAGCATCGGCCAAATCGAACAGATAAAAATCACAAAAATGGCTGATACGTTCGAGTCCTTGAGCGTAAACAAGGCAAGCGGCATCCAGGCCAGAGGAGAGATGGGTTTAAGAATCTGAATGAAGGGATCCAATGCTTTAAAAATGAGTTTGGACATCCCAATCACAAAGCCTAGCGGAATCGCAACAAGCGCTGCCAGTCCAAAACCCAGCGCCACACGCGAGACAGACCAGGCTAACTGGATGCCGATGCCCTTGTCGTTTGCACCCCGATCGTAAAAGGGATTGGAGAGCTGTTCGACGAGCTTCGCACCGACCTCAACAGGTGTGGGAAAAGCAGATTTTTGACCTGTGGCCGCCGCAGCCCCAACCAGTTTTGCGTACTCATCGTCCACGACCTGAGATCCACCGGAGGGCATCGAGGCGATTTGCCAGACCGCCAGGAACACGCCCAATATCAACAAGGACAGCAATAGCGAACGAATTTTTTCACGACCGACCATCTGGCTTATGTCCTTTTGATCGCAAAACTGTCGAGGTACTCTTTGGGTTTGGCTGGATCAAAGGTCTTACCCATCACCACAAAGGATTTGCTCGTCGTCTTAGGAGGCGTGAGCCCTGCCTGCTCCATCGCGCGTGCGGCATCTGTTGCGAGGAATACCTCGCGTGCGACCTTCTGATAATCCACATCACCCTTGAGCTGGCCCCAGCGCTGCATCTGCGTCATCATCCACATTGCAAAGGACTCCCAGGGGAAGGGATCAAAGCCCACACGATCCGGCACTTTTTTGACATTACCCAGACCGTCAGCATAGGTGCCTGTCAACACCTGCTCCACCACCGTCAGGGGTTGGTTCAAATAG
>CANBUF010000143.1 GCA_947372575.1 Alcaligenaceae bacterium
TTGGTGCGGCGAATCCCCCAGGCGCCGCCAAAGTCATTGCAAAACTCGCCAGGCGCCTTGGCCTGCATGATTTAAAAATCGGGGTGGTCTACGGCGATGATGTACGCGACAGGCTCAATCTCGACACACATGAAGTCTACGAGGCTGATACCGGACTGGACATGGGCGGTGGAGACGTGGTCTCGGCCAATGCTTATCTGTCGGCCAGGCCGATTGTGGATGCGCTCAAGGCCGGAGCGCAGGTAGTCGTCACTGGGCGCACAGGCGATCCTTGCCTGGCACTTGCACCGCTGATTCATTATTTTGGCTGGGCGTATGACGATTGGGCCCGACTCGCCGTCGGGGCGACTGCCGGACATTTGCTCGAATGTGGTGCGCAGCTGACAGGTGGTTATTACTATGACCCTGGTTTTAAAGATATTCCTGATCCTGCCAATATTGGTTTCCCGATTGCCGAGGTCACCGCAGAGGGGGGCCTGGTAGTCACTAAAGCCCGGAGCACGGGCGGAGTCGTTAACGCGCAGATTGTGAAAGAACAATTACTGTACGAAATTCATGATCCGCAACATTACATTACGCCGGATGTGATTCTGGATTTTTCAGAGGTGACTATCACCGAAATTGGTAAAGATCGCGTCCAGATCCAAGGGGTGAAAGGCAAACCCGCACCTGTCACGATTAAGGCAACGGTCTGCTTCGATGGCGGTTGGCTGGGCGAGGGAGAAATTTCTTATGCGGGTCCGAATTGCCGGGCACGGGCGCGTGCTGCTGCTGATGTTTTGCTCGAACGGCTCAAAATTCGCAAGCTCGATGTCCAGGCGCGGGTGGACCTGATTGGTGTGTCCAGTGTGCATGACGGTGATAGTGGTAATAATTGGCGTGCCTCAGCAGCCGAACCAGATGATATCCGTGTCAGGCTTGCTGTTTCGGCACGTACCCAGGACGATGCAGATCAGGCTGCACGCGAAGCGCTTGCACTGTATTGCTGTGGGCCGGCCGGAGGAGGTGGTGTTCGCTGGCGCACGACTCCACGGATCCGAACCCAATCCTATCTGATGTTGCCCAGTGATTTGTCACCGGGTTGCATTGTTCATACCGCAAAGGAGCTTTCAGCATGAAACAGAGCATCCCTCAGGTCGCGCCCGATGCGCTTTCTGATGCGCTGGTCACGGTAGCGCTACATCGTGTTGCGCATGGGCGGGCAGGAGACAAAGGCAATCGTTTAAATGTCAGCATCATGCCCTACGATCCAGCCGTTTTTGCCTGGCTGACCGACCAGCTGACTGAGCCGCGTGTGCTGGCGCTCTTTGCTCACCGTGGCGCTTCAATGGTCAAACGCTATGACTTGCCCTTACTTCCTGCCTTGAACTTCGTGATCGATGATGTCCTAGAGGGCGGGGTAAACGGCAGTCTGAATCTGGATGGTCACGGCAAAACCAACTCCTATCTTTTGTTAGCAATGCCAGTTCAGGTTCCGGCAAAATTTGTCAGACAGTCTGATTCATGATGCATCATCTGGAGGGGGAATACATATGTTCAAGTCTGTCATGAAAATCAGACGTCTGCTAATTTGTTTGCCAGTGCTCGTGTATGTAGCTTGCGCGGCAATCCCTGCGCAGGCTCAAGTCAAATCCTGGCCTGAACGGTCAGTGCGTATCGTTGTTCCTGCCCCACCTGGCAGTGCTCCTGACGCACTGGCTCGATTGCTTGGCCAGAAACTTTCCGAAATATGGGCCCAGTCAGTGACCGTTGAAAATATTGTCGGTGCCTCAGGCAATATTGGTACGGATCGCGTCGCGAAGGCCGCACCGGACGGTTATACACTTTTGTTCAATACCCTTGGGCCGATCGCGGTGAACTACACACTGTTTGATGGAAAGTTGCCCTACGATCCAGTCAAGGATCTGGCGCCCATTAGTCTGATGGCAAAGATGCCTAACCTTATTACTGTTAGTGCAAGTTCACCGTTCCATAGCCTCAAAGAACTGATCGATGCAGCCAAGAAGGATCCGGGTAAATTTAGATTCGGGACGGCAGGGCCAGGCACCACGCAGCATTTGACCGGTGAGCTACTGAACTTGCGCGCGGGGATTCAGATGACGAGCGTCCCGTACAAGTCTAGTGCGCAAATGACGACGGATGGCATTGGCGGACAGATTGAAGTCCTGATTCATAACGCTCCCGTTCTGTTGCCACACATGCAGGCAGGGACTTTGCGTGCGCTTGCCGTCACGAGTAACCAGCGTACGTCAGCTGCAGCAGATGTCCCGACGATGTCAGAAGCGGGGGTGGCTGATTTTGAAATTACTGCCTGGTTTGGTCTGATGGCGCCTGGAGGGGCTCCTGCTGCGCTCGTACAAAAAATCTCTGCCGATGTTGCACGAGTCGTCGCGATGCCTGATGTCAGGAATCGCATTCTCGCGCAGGCGAGTGAGCCGATTTCCATGACGCCTAAAGAGTATGCGGAATTCATTCAGTCTGAAATTCAAAAGTGGAACACTGTCATCAAGCAGGCAAATATTCAGTCCGAATAATAGCTAAATATTCAGTCCGAATAATATCCAAGGATACCGATGATCATTTCAGAAACGCGGATCAGCTTTATCGGGATTGGCGCGATGGGTTGCCCTATGGCAGCCTGTTTGCTGCGTAATGGGTTTAACGTGACGGTCTTCGATATATCGACGGCACGCACAGAAGCCTTTGTGGCGCTTCATGGAGGTCAGGCCGCTTCTTGTATACAGTCTGCTTGCGCTCAGGCGGATGTCATTGTCATGATTTTGCCAAATAGTCATGTTGTGCAACAAGTTCTGTTTGGGCCTGAGGGTATTGCACCAGTATTGAAAGCGGGTGTGTTTGTGATTGACATGACCTCAGGTGTGCCGACTGTCACGGCGGGGTTGAACAGGAGACTCGCTGATCAGGAGGTTGTTTTCTTTGATGCGCCGGTATCGGGTGCAGTGGCGCGCGCACAGGCAGGGGACCTCACCATCATGGTTGGTGGACAGGACCATGAGGTTGAGCCAGTCCTGCCTGTCCTGAACGCCATGGGAACTGTCACACGGACCGGAGCCATCGGGAGTGGTGATGCCATGAAGGCGTTGAACAATCTTGTTTCCTGTGGAGGATATTTAATCGGAATTGAAGCGTTGTTGATTGGGTCGCGTTTTGGCCTCGACCCAGACAAGATGCTATCGGTACTGAATAGTTCTACAGGGATGAATAACAGTACTCAGAAAAAATTCGGACAGTATGTGCTTTCACGCAAATTTGACTCAGGATTCCCGATTCATATGATGCTTAAGGACTTGAATAATGCAACAGATATGGCACACGAGCTCGGTGTGACGACACCATTTTCCCAGTTGTGCCGTGATTTATGGGCCGGTGCTTCGATGATGCTTGGGCCTGAGGTGGATCACACTGCAGTCACATGGTTGAGTGAGGCGATGGCGGGAAGTCAAATCCGTACCGCTGAATAATTTGTTTCAGCCCACACACTACGTCCAAATGAAGCCCCTGAACTCACCTGGGGCCGATAAATTTTCAATGTATCTAAGGTATAGGAGACAAGAATGAAAAATAAATTTACAGCGATTGCAGTATTGGCAGGCCTGATATTGACGAGTGTCGCGCGCGCAGAGGTCAGTGAAGTCAAGGTCCCACTTGGTGCGGGTGGTTTTGGCTTTTTACCGCTCTACGTAATGAAAACACATCATCTGATTGAAAAGCATGCCGAACAGGCGGGTGTTCAAGTCAAGGTGAACTGGTCCAATATTGGTGGTCCCTCTGGAATGATTGATGCCTTACTTTCAGGTTCGGCAGATTTTATTTCTGCAGGACCTCCATCCTTTCTGATTTTGTGGGATAAGACCAAGGGCAATGCGAACGTAAAAGGCGTGGCCTCGATGAGTTCAATCCCCATGCGCTTGAATACGCGTTCTGAGAACCTTCGATCCATAGATGACTTAAAGGCGGGTGACAAAATCGCCGTGACATCCGTCAAGTCCTCCATCCCTTCAATTGTCATGCAAATGTATGCGGTACAAAAGTATGGTCGTGATCAGGCATTCCGGTTTGATCCGTTTACTGTCACGATGAATCATTCTGATGCAGCTGCTGCATTGCTCTCAGGTACGACGATTACTGGACACTTCGCCTCTGCGCCTCTTGATCAGCGTGAGCTGAAAGTCCCGGGGGTACGCACCATCATGAATACTGATGATGTGATGGGTGGATCGACGACCTTCACAATGATTTCTGCAACGCAGAAATTTCATGATCAGAATCCCAAGGTCTATGGTGCCTTTGTGAGTGCCCTCAAGGAGGCGCAGGACATGATCTTGCAGGACAAGCCTGGTGCCGTGAAGATACTGCTTGAATCAATGGGAGGAGCCAATGCAGGCTCTGCCGAGGACATGATGGCGATATTGAATGATCCAACTACAAAATACACGGTCACACCAGAAAACGTAATGAAATACGCAGCCTTTATGAAAGAGATTGGCTCGCTCAAAAACAAGCCCGCCTCAATTGACGAGCTGTTTTTTAAAGGTGCAGACGTTTCGGGTGGGAATTAATCAGAGTTGCATCCCCCATTTTCGAATCGTTAGCTTTTCAATGACCTTGAAAATACAGTTCTCTACAATCAGGCCGATGAAAATCACCATGAATAGCCCAGCAAATACGCTGGGTATTTCAAGCTGGTTTTTGTTTTCATAAATAAACCAGCCCAGTCCTCCGGAACCGGAGCTCACTCCGAATACAAGTTCGGCGGCAATCAATGTTCGCCAGGCAAACGCCCAGCCAATTTTAAGTCCTGCCAAAATGCTCGGAAACGCTGCCGGAATTAATATGTGCCACACGTAAGCAAAACCCGTCAGCCCATAATTGCGTCCCACCATACGCATGGTGAGCGAAACCGACATAAAACCTGAATGGGTATTGAGGGCGACGGCCCACAGCACGGAGTGTATCAACACAAAAATTAAACTGCCTTCGCCCAGACCAAACCAGATCAGTGCCAGTGGTAAGAGAGCAATAGCAGGTAGTGGGTTAAACATCGAAGTCAATGTTTCGAGTATGTCGTTACCCACGCGCGAGGTGATCGCAAAGACTGTGAGCAAGGTCGCCAGTACGATACCGCATGCATATCCCACTAACAGCACCCGGATGGATGTCCAGGCTTTTCCGAGGAGTCCGCCAGACAAAATGCCTGTATAGAGTGCGCGCATCGTTTCCGTAAAGGTGGGAAATAACAGACCATTGTCGAGGATGACGGCATAGAGTTGCCAGATGCTCGCAAGAACGATTAGGAGCAGGATGCGTCGTAGCGCGGTGTTATTGGTAAGTCTCTCCATGGAGGAGAGTGGTTTTTCAACAATCCCGACCGCTGCATAGGGTTGAGGTTCCAGATAGATTTCAGGACGTTCAACGATGCCATGTGCTGGATTACTCATGGAACACCTCGACTTGCGACTGGCTGGATTCGACAAAAAGCATATTATTGATCTTTTCTTCAAGCTCTTGCTGGAGGTGTGTGTGTTGGTTCTCACGTGCCAAGCTGTTGAGTTCGGCTTTGACCTGGCCCGGGTGCGGTGTGAGCAGCAGGATACGACTGCCGACCCGGATGGCTTCTGCAATCGAGTGGGTGACAAACAGCACTGTGAAATGCGTGTCATCCCAGAGTCGCAACAATTCATCCTGCATCTTGCGACGGGTGAGTGCATCGAGTGCGGCAAACGGTTCATCCATCAGAAGAATGGCAGGCTCCATGGCCATACCTCTTGCGATCGACACGCGTTGCTTCAT
>CANBUF010000144.1 GCA_947372575.1 Alcaligenaceae bacterium
AACGCTGTTTCGACCAGAATCGAGGGAATATCGGGCGCCTTGAGTACTGCGAAGGCTGCCTGTTCGACTTGTGGCTTGTGCAGACGATAGACGTTTTTCAAGTCACCGAGGACATTGTCCGCAACTGATACGGAATCTTTAATTTGTGCGGTCGTGGATAAATCGAGCAGGATTTTTGCGACCTGCTTGTCTTGAACATTCAGATTGATTCCACCAATCAAATCTGCTGCGTTTTCCTTATCTGCTAGCCATCTGGCCGCAGTGCTCGATGCACCACTTGCCGACAGCACATATACGGAGCTGCCACCCGCAGTCGGACGTATAAAGGCATCCGCGTGAATAGATACGAAGAGATCGGCTTTGACGCGACGCGCTTTTTCGACGCGCACATTCAAAGGAACAAAATAGTCTCCATCGCGCGTGAGGTATGCGCGCATACCCGTCGTTGCATCAATGCGCGCTTTGAGCTTTTGCGCGATCTGCAGGACAACGTCTTTTTCGCGCGTGCCACCTTTGCCAATTGCACCCGGATCTTCGCCGCCATGACCGGGGTCCAGTGCAATGGTGAGAATTCGTTTGCGTCTGCCAAGTTTTGGACTTTCTGCCTCGGTCTGTGCAACAGTGGGTGAAACAGGTGGTGCAATGGCGTCAGGCAGAACAGGCGTGCTTGCCATGCCTGTGCCCTTGGGATTGCGTCCAATATCTTCCAGAATCCTGGCCAGAGGATCTTCATCATTTTTTTGGGGTTGCTTTTTGAGCAACGCCATCAAGGGATCTTGCGCAGTTTTGGGATATAAATCCAGCACGAGTCTGAACTTGTAGTCACCAACGGGCTTGAGCGTGAAGACCTGGGGGGCGATGGCCTGCTTGAGGTCAAACACCAGTCGTACGATATTCGGACGATTTTGCGCTACGCGCAGTGAACTGATGTAGGGATCATCGGTGCGGACTTTGCGCACCAGTTCGTTGAGCGCCGGACTCATGTCCAGACCCTGAATATCGACCACCATCCGATGGGGGGCTTCAAGTGTGAAGTGTTCGGCTTTGAGCTCGCTATCGAGTTCGAGGGTGACGCGTGTATATTCATCTGCAGGCCAGGTACGCACGGCAAGCAGACGTGAGGCCATGGCGATCCCTGGAATGACTGGTAAGAGCAGCAGCGTGGTGGCCGCAGCCAGGAGCGCGCGACGATTAGGCGCTTTTAGGCCAAGCGATTGGTCATCCTGTTTTGGGACAGCGCGGTGAGCCATGTGAGCCCTTTTCCAGTCAAAGCACTAAGGGTGGCATGTCGGCCTGACTGCAGGTATTCCAGTTCGATTAACAGATCTGGTGCACTTAACAGGTCGGCAGCGCGCTCAGGCCACTCAATCAAAACAAGCGCATCATCTCTCAGAATATCGCGAAAACCCGCCTCATGCCATTCTGAGGGGTCGCTAAATCTATAAAAATCAAGATGATACAAGTATAAGTTAGAAACTGCATAAGATTCAAGTAATGCGTAACTTGGACTCTTTATTCGGCCCGTTACGCCGCATTCCCTTAAAAACGCACGGACTAAGGAAGTTTTTCCTGCGCCAAGTTCGCCCTGAAGGTGAATGCGGCCTCCGGCCAGGGGGCCAGGCGTTCGTACGCCGGATGCGTCGGGATGCAGGTCCGCTGCGATTTCGGCGAGCGCCTGGCCTAAAGAATCGGTGGCAGCCTCATCAGCGAGTGCAAGTTCAAGGACTTGTAGGGGTGTGTGTATGGCCATCAGGTCGCCAGTAAAAGCCAGAGTGGAATAGTGATCGCTGCAAGTGGGGTGCCAATGGAAATAATCAATCCGACCAGTCTGCCGTCGCCTCCCATGCGAACTGCCAGTACGTAGGCTGCACTGGCAGGGGGCATGGCAGCGAACAGGACAAGCATTTGTCGCTTGACCGGATCAAGGTTGAGCCACAGGGCAATGAACCAGGCGCAGGCAGGCAGGGCAATCAGCTTGACGCTCAAAATCCAGGCAACCAGCGAAAACCTTGTCTGTCCGGGTTGCCACATCAGGCTGGCACCGACGCAGAGAATACCCAGGGCGACAGCCGCGGCGCCAAGGCGGGCGAGCAGTATGTCGATCGGCGCAGGCAAGTGTAGTCCTGCAAGATTGCAGATCACTGCGAGCGCGGTGGACATCAGTAATGGGTTGCTGAGCAGGGCTTTACCGATATGTGACCCCTGATGCCTGGCGAGTGCAAACACTGCGGCAAAGTTCACAATCGGTACTGCAAAGCCAACAATCAGCGCCATGGTCGATTGGCCGACTGCACCCGCCAGGCTTGGTGCGAGCGCGAGCGCGATGTACGTATTGAAGCGGTAGCCACATTGCGCACCCGAGGCCATGGAAATTGGCGAAGGATGCAAAAGCGGTTTGGCGATCCACACCAGAGCGATTCCGCAAATCGCTGTTGCTGCTGTTGCGAGAAATATATCCGCAGCGGTGCCCATGCTGATCGGTGTGCGCATGATGGACTGGAAAAGTAGGGCCGGAAACAGCACGTAATAGACGAGTTTTTCAAGGCCCGTAAAAAACTCGCGCGTAAATCCGAGCTTGCGATTCAGAATCCATCCAAACGCAATCAGCAAAAAATCAGGCAATACCAGAAGTGCTATAGACATGGGGGCAACGGTGATTGAGGATAACGAGGCATCTGTCATGATTGCACTTGAGCAGTGTCGTGCAGTGCCGAGCTTGGATGCAGTCAGGCAGTGTCCAAGCGTGCAGTCAGGCAATGCCCAAGCTCAATGCTACTATTCTTTCGCAGTTTGCACGTGCTCGCCCACGGTGAGTGTTTTGTTATGCCGGTGCAAGCGTCTCGTTTGCGTTGACCGGCGTTTGTCTCTGAGGTCTCCATGAAAAAAATCCAAGTTTTGGTTGCTGCGCTTTCATTTTCAGCGCTCGCAGCGTCTCCTTTGGCGTTCGCCCAAACCTATCCAAATAAGCCGATTCGCGTGATTGTGCCGTTTGCGCCCGGTGGTTCAACCGATATCATTGCGCGTCTGGTGACGCAGCGCATGTCCCAAGAGCTCGGACAGCCCCTTGTGGTTGAGAATAAAGCTGGTGCAGGTGGTGCGATTGGTGCTGCCGAAGGCGCCCGTGCCACGCCTGATGGTTATACCTTGTCGATTGCAACAGTCTCGACCATGGCGGTATTGCCAGCTTGCCGACCCAATGATTTACCTTACAACTCCATCAAGGATTTTGCACCCGTCACGAATTTTGCAAACACTGCAAACGTGATCTCCATCAATCCAAAGTTTCCTGCCAAAGATTTCAAGTCTTTTGTTGAGGAATTGAAAAAGAATCCTGGCAAGTTTTCCTATGCGAGTTCTGGCACCTGCGGCGTGCTGCATCTGTTTGGTGAAGCCTTCAAAATGGCGACCGGCACAGATATCGTGCACGTTCCCTATAAAGGTTCAGGCCCAGCACTGGCCGACGCAGTAGGTGGACAAGTCGAAATTCTCTTTGATAATTTGCCCTCATCGATGCCGCAGATCCAGGCCGGAAAATTAAGACCACTCGCAGTCGCCTGGGATAAGCGCATTGACACCATGAAGGATGTCCCAACGCTTGCCGAAGTTGGTTATCCGCAGCTGAATCAGCCCGTCTGGTACGGCTTGCTTGCTCCAAAAGGGACGCCTAAGGAAATCATCAACAAACTGCGCGATGCTGCAGTGATTGCACTGAAAGATCCGCGCGTCATCCAGGTACTGGATGAGCAGGGTTCGATGGCGTCTGGTAATACCCCTGAAGAATTCGCCAAAGAAATCAAAGCGCAGTTCGACTGGGCCCAGGATGTGGTCAAGACACAGAAAATTGAGCTGAATTAATTCAGTTTGACTTCAGTATCACGATAAAAAAGAGACCTCCGGGTCTCTTTTGCATTGAAGTCTCTCGCGATGACACGACACAAGCCCGTCGTAAAAGGATATTCTGTCGGACATGTCCAAAGTTGAATCCGCTGGCATTTCAGAGTTTATCGATGCTGTCTGGCTCGAAGACGGCCTGGCTGCCAATACCCTTAGTGCGTACCGCCGAGACCTCGTTGCGTTTGAGCAGTGGCTGATGCTCGAGCGCAAGATTGGGCTCGATGCCGCGAGCGCTGGCGACCTCGAAGCCTGGTTTGCTGCACGCCATGCCGACTCCAAACCCAGTACTGCTAACCGTCGTCTGGCGACTTTGCGCCGATATTATCTGTGGGCTATGAGGCACCAACGTGTCCAGACGGACCCCTGTCTGCAACTGCTGACTGCGCGCCAGCCGCTGCGTATCCCCAAAACCTTGTCTGAAGGGCAGGTCGAGGCGTTGTTGCAACAACCCCCTGTGCATGTACCCAGAGGACTGCGCGATCGTGCGATGCTCGAGGTGCTCTATGCGACTGGGCTGAGGGTATCGGAACTGGTTGGGGTAGGGGTGCTGGATGTCAGCCTGACAGATGGCGTGGTACGGGTGGTACAAGGCAAAGGCGGCAAAGACCGCTTGGTGCCGCTTGGTGCCGAAGCCGCGCACTGGGTTTCGATGTATATGCGAACGGCTCGGCCTGAATTGCTGGGTGCCAGAACCAGTCCGGCGATGTTTGTGACGGCCCGTGCGGCCCCAATGACGCGGCAGTCGTTTTGGCTATTGATTAAAAAATACGCGGTGCTTGCGGGGGTCCGGGCTCCCTTGTCTCCTCACGTGCTGCGGCATGCCTTTGCGACACACCTGCTCAACCATGGCGCCGATTTGCGTGTCGTGCAAATGCTGCTCGGGCATGCTGATATCTCGACCACACAGATTTATACACATGTGGCACGTGAACGCCTCAAATCCCTGCATGCTCAGCATCATCCGAGAGGTTGATGTACGTTGAAACATCAAGCTTGCTCCTGTCAATATTCAAGGATAGATTGCTGCCCAGCATGAGTTGGCTACACTTGCTAAACTAGTCAACACGCCGCCGTAACTCAGTGGATAGAGTACCTTCCTCCTAAGAAGGGAGTCGGACGTTCGATTCGTCTCGGCGGCACCATTGGTTCTGTTCTTCAGGTTTCCTACTCCATTGCCTCAGCATCGACCGCTGGCACTCCTATTTCGCCTCGTGAATTTGATGTGTTCGAGCAGCTGGCGCAACCAGAATCCTCATATAAATTCTTGTCTGGCATGCACAAATCACTGTCTGGAACACACAAAAAGTGCATTTCATCATGAAATTGTGCAATGTTGCGGTTTTCGATTTCATTGTGCGTAATTTTGAATCATCTAGCAGTCACAAAACGCTAATATCAAAACTCGATTTCAAGTACGAAGTCTGGAGCCAGATTTACGCCGCTTTGTATTTGAAATATTCAGACTGGATTTAAAGCGAAAATTTTAATTAAAAATTGCTTCACCAAAAGGTACTTTATGAACTTCAGCGTTGAGCAATGATCATTTAACCGCAGGTGTAACGGTTCGGGCTGCGCGCCTGGCGATTGCTCATACTGAAAATCTGATTAAAAAACATGCCTCCTGGACTTGGCTGCTTTTATCTCTGAGCCTGTATCTGCTCTCGATAGTGGTATCCGTACCACTTGATTTTTTTGAGCAAGCCGTTTTCGGAATGATTTGTTTGCTAGCTGCCCTGATTATCCGTAAGTCGGGAGGCGGCAGGCTTGCGGTCATCGCGATGGTTATGTTGTCCCTCTCTGCTTCAGTGCGTTATTTTTACTGGCGCCTGACCTCAACAGTTGCATTTCAAGATGGTTTTGATTTTTTCTTTGGATGGGGTCTGGTTCTGGCAGAGTTGTACTCTCTAA
>CANBUF010000145.1 GCA_947372575.1 Alcaligenaceae bacterium
GCAGCAGGATACCGGCATGATGCTGGGTTTTTTTGCAACCGACGATGGTACGTCCTTTGAGTCGATGAAACCTAAGCTGGATCGATTCAGGCAGGTGCTGATGCGAGATCCTGCTGTCAATACGGTCACCGCATTTGCCAGCGGACGGGGCGGCAGTAATACGAGTTTTCTGGCGGTTCAACTTAAACCTTTTGCTGAACGCAAACTCGATGTGCGCGAGGTCATCAACCGTTTGCGGCCTCAGCTTTCGGGTATTCCTGGCGCACGACTCACGCTCGTCGCCCAGCAGGATATTCGCGTAGGCGGTCGCCAGAGTAGCGCCCAATACCAATACACTTTGCTGGCCAATGACCTGGATGACCTGAAGGTCTGGTTACCAAAAGTTCAGCAAGCCATGGCCGCGTTGCCAGAGCTTGTGGATGTGGATACGGATGTTGAGGACCGCGGCCGCCAGGTCTCGATCGAGGTTGACCGGGATGCGGCACAGCGTCTGGGTGTACCGATGTCGAGTATTTCAGCTGTGCTGAATAACTCTTTCAGTCAGCGTCAGATTTCCGTCATGTATGGAGCGCGCAATCAATATCGCGTCGTGATGGGGGTGGCACCTCGTCATGCACAGGAGCCAGACTCCCTGAATGATGTGTATGTGTTAAGCCAGACGGGACAGCGTGTCCCGCTGTCTGCGATTGCAAAGTTTGAAACGACCAATGCACCTTTAAGCGTTTCACATCAGGGGCTGCTGGCTGCTGACACGATTTCTTATGATGTTGCGCCTGGTGTCTCGCTGGGTCAGGCCAATGCTGCAATTGATCAGGCAGTGGCGGCCATCAGCCTGCCAAGTGACAAGATCCAGGCAGGCTTTCAGGGAACATCCAAAGCATTGCAAAGCGCACTCTCAAATCAACCCTGGCTGATTCTGGCGGCTCTGGTCACGATGTACCTCGTGCTCGGGATGCTCTATGAGAGCACGATTCATCCCTTAACGATTCTCTCGACCTTGCCCTCGGCGGGCATCGGTGCCTTACTTGCCCTGTTGATGACAGGCACTGAATTCAGCCTGATAGCCTTGATTGGTGTGTTTTTATTAATCGGTATCGTGAAAAAAAATGCCATCATGATGGTGGACTTTGCCCTGGATGCACAACGCACACAGGGTCTGAGCCCTAAGGATGCTATTTACCAGGCCTGTATGACACGGTTCAGGCCAATCCTGATGACGACCTGCGCGGCGATATTTGGTGCCTTGCCGCTGGTATTCGCCGCGGGTGCTGGTGTTGAAATGCGGCGCCCGCTCGGTATTACCATTATGGGGGGGCTGGTATTGAGCCAATTGCTGACGTTGTACACAACTCCTGTGGTGTACTTGTACCTTGATCGGTTCCGCTTATGGATGTTAACCAAGACCCAACGATGATTGTTTCAATGTTTAAACGCTGTCAGCACGGTTTGACGCTTGTGCCTCGCTTTGCCATCGGCTTGACGCTGATCGGGGTACTGTCCGCCTGTATGGTCGGTCCGGATTATGTGCGTCCGCCCATGGATGTTGGGACGACCTTTAAAGAATCAGCAGGGTGGCAGCCAGCTCGACAGCTCGCAGATGCCCCGCGCGGTCCCTGGTGGGACATGTATCAGGACGAGACACTTTCGCAACTGATGATTGAACTGAATGCGTCAAACCAGACGATTGCACAGACTGAAGCCAAGTTCCGTCAGGCGGTGGCCATTACGCAGGGCTCACGTTCAGCACTCTATCCCACCTTGTCCGTCACGGGGGCAGACACGCGGGCAGGCGGCTCAGCGACAAGCGCTGTGGGTGTTGTGTCGAGTACCGCGATTTCGACCTATAGTGCTAACGCGCTCGCGAGCTGGCAACTTGATATCTGGGGCAGTGTCCGGCGCAACATTGAGTCTACGGATGCCTCCGAGCTTGCCCTCGCAGCGGATGTGGCTGGCGCCAGGCTGACAGCGCAGACGGCCATGGCACTGAATTATTTACAGGTGCGCATACTGGATGAACTCAAGAGATTGCTCCAGGCCACAGTCGACTCCTATCAACGCTCACTGACCCTGACCACGAATCGTTACGAGGCGGGAGTGTCTGGCCTGGCCGATGTCGCTGTCGCGCGCACGCAGCTCGAAAGCACGCGTGCGCAGCTGATCGATCTTCAGCAGCAGCGGGCAGTCTTTGAGAACGCGGTTGCAGTCCTGCTCGGTCGGCCGCCTTCGACTTTTTCGATCGCTGAGCGTAAGTTCCAGCTTGAAGCGCCGGTGTCCCCGGTCGGTCTTCCCTCAATTGTGCTGGAGCGCAGACCCGATGTGGCGGGCGCAGAGCGCAGAGCCGCCTCGGCCAATGCCTTGATTGGTGTGGCAACGGCAGCCTGGTTTCCGACGCTGACGATTAATGGTAATACCGGCTATCGCAGCAATGATTACATGCAGTGGTTTTCAGCACCTGCGCAATTCTGGTCGCTAGGACCTCAGCTTGCGATGCTGATCTTTGATGGTGGGGCAAGACAGGCGCAGATTAATCAGGCGCGCGCGGGCTTCGATATACAAGTGGCTGCTTATCGCCAGACTGTTCTACAAGCTTTGCAGGAAGTTGAAAATGCAATGGTCCAGATGCGTGTGTTTGAGCAGGAGGAAGTCGTGCAGCGTCTGGCGGTCCAAGCTGCACAGGATGCACTCAGGCTGACACGCAATCAGTATGACCAGGGTCTGATCGATTACCTCAGCGTGTCGATCCTGGAGACTTCTGCCTTGAATAATGAGCGCACCTACATCACCCTGACAGGAAATCGGCTGAGCGCCAGTGTGCGCCTGATTGCCGCGATCGGTGGGGGCTGGTCTGCCGAGGATCTTAAAAAGCTGGATGCCTCAGGTAACCCAACTGCTGATCCCAGCAACACCGTGCCCACCAACTGATTGCGCTTGGCGCAGGGTGACTTTTGATTGTCCACCCAGCGCATAGACAGGCAAGCCGGCCTGTGCGTTGAGTGCTGCAAAACGTTCCCACCCCATGGGAGGAGTGTCTGGGTGCGAGGCCGTGGCGAGCACCGGACTCAGCACGGCAAAGTCTGCCTCCAGATGGCGAGCGAGCGACAAGTCTTCGAGATTATGGGTAGAGATTCCCAGTAGCTGGTGACGGGCTAAGGCAGGCCGGTGAGTGAGCGCCTGAGCATCCAGTGTGCGCAGGTGCAGGCCATCTGCAAGCTCGACCCATTGGGCAGGATGCACGCTGTTGATCAGGACGCGGGCACCCGCGGCATGACAACGCGCAAGCACTGTTTGCAGGGCTTGCAGTAAATCCGGGGCATCATCACCGCCGGGCCAACCGGGCTCACGCCATTGCAGCAGCTTGAGGCCATGCGCCAGTGCATGATCCAGATGGTCTAAAAAGGCTGGTAGTTTTTCTGGGGAACCAACAGAGGAAATAGCGTAAAACTCAGGCAACTCAAGCCACCTCAGGGGTGGATAGGTGGCAGGGAGCAGTTGCGGGACTTCGTGCGCTTGACTGCGTTGGACCCAGCGCAATTCCTGGCCTTCCAGACCTGTTGGTTCGCCTATCCATTCTGTGACGCGACAAAAAGCGAGTCGAACAGTTGTAGTCGGATAGTGATGCACGTAGGTGACCCAGGGCGTGGCCTGCGTCATCTGGATACCGATTTCTTCTTGTAGCTCACGCGCAAGCGCCTGCATGACCGTTTCGCCGGGCTCGATCTTGCCGCCTGGTAATTCCCACCAGCCTGGCCAGGGTTTGTCGGCCGGACGGTTGCCGAGCAGGACATACCCGTCGGGTCGCAACAGCACCCCGACGGCGACCTCAATGATTTTATCCGGCATGCCGAGCGGCCCAGTCGCGCGAGAATTGCCAGGCCACGCGCCCCGAACGGGAACCGCGCTCGAGCGTCCATTGCAGTGCCTCGGTGCGAGCCTCTGTAATGCTGGCCTCAGTACATCCCAGCGTACGCAACCAGTGCGCCACGATATCGAGATAATCATCCTGGCGGAAAGGATAGAAGGACAACCAGAGTCCAAAACGCTCGGACAGGGATATTTTTTCTTCGACGGTTTCGCCGGGATGAATCTCACCATCAGACTGATGTTGATAGCTGAGGTTTTCGCTCATGTACTCGGGCATCAGGTGGCGACGGTTAGACGTTGCATAAATCAGGACGTTATTGCCGGTCGAGGCGGCTGAGCCATCGAGCACCGATTTGAGTGCCTTGTAGCCAGCTTCGCCTTCTTCGAAAGACAAGTCGTCGCAGAATACGATGAATTTTTCGGGTCGTGCCGCGACCATATCCACGATATCCGCCAAATCTGCCATGTCTGCTTTGTCGACTTCGATCAGACGCAGACCGCGATCACCATAGGCTGCAAGCATGGCTTTGACGAGTGAGCTTTTACCCGTGCCGCGTGCACCTGTCATCAGTACGTTGTTGGCAGGCTTACCTTCGATAAAGTGCAGGGTGTTGCGATCAATGATTTCTTTCTGGCGTTCGATATGCTGCAGGTCTTCGGTATTGATCAGTGAGACGTGTGCGATCGCATCGAGCCAGCCGTGCGAGGCACCACGCTTGCGCCAGCGAAAGGCTCGCGCATCCCAGTTCATGGCGGGGGGGGCAGGTGGCAGCCAGGCTTCGAGCTGCGCGAGCACACGCACGGCGCGTGCCAGAAGTTCTGACATTTCAGGTGTTGCCTGCATATCGTTTTTGTTTGAAGTGTTCATCAGGATCTGTAGTCAGCGTTAATGCTTACGTACTCATGCGAAAAGTCACAGGTGTAAACGGTTTCGGAAATGTTGCCACGGCCCAGCGCAATACGGACCAGAATTTCGGGTTCTTTCATGATGCGCTGTCCATCGGCCTCCTGGTAGTCGGGGTTGCGTCCACCACGCGTTGCGACCAGTACATCTCCGAGCCAGAGATTGACCCCCGAGACATCCAGATCTGTGATGCCCGCGTAGCCCACTGCGGCCAGAATGCGTCCCAGATTAGGGTCGGATGCAAAAAAGGCCGTCTTGACCAAAGGCGAGTGAGCCACGGCATACGCGACCAGCAGTGCTTCTTCGACGGTATTGGCTTGTTCGACAAGAATTGTCATGAACTTTGTGGCGCCCTCGGCATCCCGCACGATTTTTTGTGCGAGATCCATCGCTGCTGCTGCAAGCGCAGACTTTAGTGCCGCGTAATGCGGATGCGAGGTGCTGACGATGTTCAGTCCGCTTTGACCTGTGGCCATCACAATGAAGGAGTCATTGGTGGATGTATCGCCATCGACCGTAATGCGGTTAAAGGAGACATCGGCCAGTTCGCGCGCCAGTTGATTGAGCAATGGCTGCGCAATCCCCGCATCGGTTGCGAGGTAGCTCAGCATGGTCGCCATATTCGGACGGATCATGCCCGCGCCCTTGCTGATGCCAGTGATGGTGATGGTTTTGTCACCCAGGGTCAGGCGCTGTGAGTGGATCTTTGGCAAGGTGTCCGTGGTCATGATGCCGTGTGCGGCGCTGACCCAGTTGCCAGGAGCCAGATTGCCGAGTGCTCCAGGCAAGCCTGCAACCAGTCGATCAACGGGCAATGGCTCCAGGATCACTCCGGTTGAAAAGGGCAGAATCTGATGGCTGTCGACGCCCATGAGTGCCGCGAGTGCAGTGCAGGTCTGCTCGGCTGCTTGCAGACCAGGCTCACCTGTACCTGCATTGGCATTGCCCGTATTGATGACCAGGGCACGAATTGGCTGTCCGCCTGCCAGGTGTTGCTGGCAAA
>CANBUF010000146.1 GCA_947372575.1 Alcaligenaceae bacterium
TATTCTTTTTCAGATCTCCGGAGGCACCTACTAGTGCGATGGCACGCGGTGCAAAAAGGGCTTGGGCAAAGGTGGAATTCTTTTCTGATAACAAGGCTACAGTCTCCGGTGTACGTATTTTTTTCATTCAGAAGAATAATGGAATTTTAAACTTCTGTTGCCAGGACCAGAATGGGTTCCTTTCTTCTGTGCTTCGGGTATAGCGCGCTGTATTTGGCTTAATATCAAAGCAAGATTGCATTCCAGACTCAAAACATGCGTCAGGCGTGGAAATATAAAATTTGATAAACCCTAAAAGGGTACCGTCCAGGAGACAACGATGTTCAAGCTTTCGGCTATTTCAGTTTTACTCGTAGCAGCGTCAGTCGTGCCCTCACATGTGCTTGCCCAGGACAAAATCTCTGGTGGCGTCGTCAAAATCGGAGTATTAACGGACATGTCGGGAGCCTATTCAGGCAACGTGGGCCCGGGATCCGTGCTGGCAACAAAGCTGGCCATTGAAGACTTCGGTGGCAAGGTCGCAGGTAAGCCCATCGAAATGATCGCAGCAGATCACCTGAACAAGGCAGATGTGGGCGCGGGTCGAGCGCGCGAGTGGATTGATCGCGAAGGCGTAGATGTTGTGACCGAGCTTGGTAATAGTGCCGTGGCGCTTGCGGTCATGAATATTGCAGCCGAAAAGAATCGGATGACCATGGTGACCGGGGCAGGCGCGAGCCGGATTACTGGCGAAGACTGCAAACCAAATAATGTCATGTGGGTCTATGACACGTATGCGCTGGCCAAAGTGGGAACATTGCCTCTGGTGCAGGATGGCGCTAAAAAATGGTATTTCGTGACGGCCGATTATGCCTTTGGGCATTCGCTCGAAGGCGATGGTATGCGTTTTATCAAACAAGGCGGTGGCGAGATTGCCGGATCTTCGCGCTATCCGTTTCCAGGTAATGACTTTTCATCATTTTTGATCTCAGCACAATCGAGTGGGGCAGATGCTGTCGCCTTTGCAAGTGCTGGAGCAGATTTACAAAACGAAATCAAGCAGGCCAATGAGTTCGGTCTGGCAAACAAGCAAAAGCTGGTCGCCATGCTGATGAGCATTACGGATGTGCATGGCGTCGGCCTGGAGGCTGCTAAAGGCATGAATTTTGCCGAATCGTTCTACTGGGATATGGATGATGACAGTCGCAAGTTTGCGCAACGATTTTTCAAAGAGCTTGGAAAGATGCCAACCGCGCTGCAAGCGGGTCAATATTCCGCAGTACTGAACTATCTGCGTGCAGTTGAAAAATCAGGTACAGACAAAACCGAAGACGTGATGAAAACCTTGCGCGAAATGCCAATCAAAGATGCCTTCGCACGCAATGCCAAGCTTCGGTCGGATGGCAAACTGGTACATGATATGTATCTGGTCTCCGTCAAAAGTCCGCAGGAGTCCAAAGCCCCCTGGGACTACTACAACATTGTGAAAACCGTTCCGGGTGATCAGGCCTTTAACCCGTTGTCCGAAAGTAAATGTCCACTTGTCGCCAAGTAAGGATCGCGAGCCAATGATGATGCAAGATCAACTAATACTCGGTCAATTACCGGATCGCGTCAACGCAAACGAACGGCTTGTCTGGCGAGGTCGGCATGTTGATACGGCTTTTTTAATAGAGGTTGGACAAGTGGATTATCTGATCTGCATCAAGGGGGGACGGATTGAGTCAGTCAGAAAGGGTGTCTTCGCACAGACGGACTGGACTTTTGCCATGCGTGCTTCGGCAGACACATGGAAAGCCTTCTGGCTCGCGTTGCCCGCGCCAGGCTACCAGGACATCATGGCGATGCTTAAGTTCAAGCATCTCAGGATGGAGGGGGATTTATATCCATTGATGTCTCATCTTCTGTATTTCAAGGACGTCCTTGCCATATTGCGTCAGAGCGGGAGTGTGCCATGCCAGAATTAAGTCATCCTACCAAGGTGCTTGTCGAACCTATTACTGGTCGCTACATGCATCTGCAATTGCAAGGCAAGGATCATCGTGTATATGTTGAGCAATCCGGTACTGGGATTCCTTTACTGTGTCTGCATACGGCAGGTTCTGATACCCGGCAATACCGGGCGATCCAGAATGATCCGGACATCCTGAGTCAGTTCCGTGTGATCGCTTTTGACTTGCCCTGGCATGGTAAATCCTCTCCACCGACCGGGTGGCAGGACAATACCTACCGCTTGTCCTCGGCTGACTATGCGGCTGCGATTCTTGCTGTCGCCGATGCTCTGGAGCTTGTCCAGCCGATCGTCATGGGCTGCTCCATAGGCGGACGTATTGTGTTGCACCTGGCGCTCGAGTACCCCGAAAGATTTGCCGCGGCAATTGGTTTGCAGTCGGGTGCGCATGTGGAGCCCTATTACGATCTGGAGTGGTTGCACCGGTCGGATGTGCATGGTGGTGAGGTGTGCGCCGGAATTGTTTCGGGCCTGATCGGACCTTCAAGTCCCACCGACCAGCGATGGGAAACCTTGTGGCATTACATGCAGGGGGGGCCGGGCGTGTTCAAGGGAGATTTGTTTTTTTACACGGCCGATGGCGACTTGCGTGATCGTGTCAAAGAGATTGATACGACTCAATGTCCGATATGGTTGTTGACCGGTGAATATGACTATTCTTGTACGCCTCAGGATACCGAGTTCCTGGGCAACAATATTCCCGGGGCCCACTGGCAGATCATGCGCGGCATGGGGCACTTTCCCATGAGCGAAGATCCCGAACGATTCATGACCTATCTCAAACCCGTTTTGCAGCAGGCGGCACAAGCGCGCGTTGCGTCTTTAAAAGAAGTTGGGTCGAAAACCTAGGGCCATGCCTTATGTGTGCGACTTCGTCGGGATGAACACCCTACAATCGGGGGGTGCTTCGCTTTGATTGTTGACATGAAAAAAATACTTGACCGTTTGTGGACGGCTGCCCAACAGCCTCGTGCCTTGCCCTGGATCATTCTCGGGACGGGCTTCTGGCTGGGTTGCCTGTCCTGGATCCGGCATTTGCACCTGCCTGATGAAGGCCGCTACGTGGGTGTCGCCTGGGATATGGCGCGCGCCGATAGCTTCTGGGTGCCCCTGATGAATGGGCTGCCTTACTTTCATAAACCACCACTTTTTTACTGGCTCAACGAGCTGGCATTCATGGTCTTTGGCGCCAATGAGTGGTCGGCCAGAATTCCGTCCTGGCTCGCGGCCTGGGCGTGTGCCATTGCCTTATATCTTTTTGTCCGCAAATATCGTGGGGTAGCGGTCGCAACGGTCACACTCGCCGCGCTGATCACCATGCCGTACTTTTATGGCGGTGCGCAATACGCTAATCTGGATATGCTGGTGGCCGGGATGATGTCGCTCACCGTTCTGGCAGGCGCCGATGCGGTGTTGCGCAGCGAATCCGGGCAACAAGGCTGGCGCATGATGGCTGTCGCGGCCGGCATCTGTGCGGCGCTGGCCATTCTGTCCAAAGGGTTGATTGGTGTTGTGCTACCAGGTGGTGTGCTGTTTTTTTGGCTGGTCCTCACAGGCCGCTGGCGCAAACTCGGTGTGTTGCTCTGGCCGCCAGCCGTCCTGGCATTTTTAGTCGTGGCGGTTCCCTGGTTCTGGCTGATGCAGCAGCGCTTTCCTGAATTCTTTAACTATTACTTTATCCACCAGCAATTTGATCGCTTTGTCGGTGAAGCGTTCAATAATCCTCAGCCTGTCTGGTTTTATGTGCCTGTGATTCTGGGGATGACCTTGCCCTGGTCCCTGGGCCTGTTGGGCCTGTTTTCCAGAGCGTTTTGGAAAAGTGACGCGCGCACACTCGGCATGCTGATGGTCATCTGGTTTTGGGTCATCGCGATATTCTTTTCAATTCCTGCCTCAAAGCTGATTGGCTACGCTTTGCCCACCTTGCCGCCACTGGCTGTGCTGGTGGCTGAGGTGCTGGTGCGATGGATGCGGGGAACCTGGTCGGTGCGGGCCCGGCGCGTGATTGAGGGCTGCTTTGTCGGTGCTGCCATCGGTTGCCTGGTCGCGATCGGTGTGTTCCGGTTCATCCAGCGCGATAGTGGTCACGAAATGGGGGCTCAGATCGCCACCCAGGCGCACCCTGAGGATACGTTGGTGTATCTGATGACTTACCCTTTTGATCTGGCCTTTTACGCAGGCATGCGTCACCCCGCCTGGATTGTGGAAAACTGGCCCAGCCTGCCTAAACGCGATAACTGGCGCAATGAGCTGGCCGATGCTGCGCAATTTGATCCAAAGATCGGGAGCGAGACGCTGGTCAATCTCGAGGACCTGGTGCCTCGACTGTGCGCAACTGAGAATCGGGTGTTCTGGATGCGCGGAGACTGGTATATGTCCGCCTATTGGCCATTTTTACAAAAAAATCAGCCATTTTTTGTACAGCCCAACGGCGGCACACTTTGGAAAATCACAACGGATGCAGCCTTCCACGCTGAATTCTGTCAGCCAAAAAATTAGGCTGACTTCTGTAAAATTCAACAGAATATTTCACAAAATATCATAAGGGACATCGAGATGAGTCAACGGACCAAGACACCGGAATCCTTACGCAGTGCTCGCTGGTTCGCACCAGACGATGTGCGCGCCTTTGGGCATCGCTCGCGCGCGATGCAGATGGGGTACGGGCCTGAGGATTGGGTGGGCAAGCCGGTCGTTGGCATTATCAATACCTGGTCTGATATCAATCCCTGCCATACCCATTTCAAGCAACGCGTCGAAGATGTCAAGCGTGGAGTGCTGCAGGCAGGTGGATTCCCGATCGAACTCCCGGCCCAGTCGGTTGCTGAAGTGTTTGTCAAACCTACCACGATGCTTTATCGCAATATGCTTGCGATGGATGTTGAAGAACTGCTGCGCTGCCACCCGATTGATGGTGTGGTCCTGCTGGGCGGTTGTGACAAGTCCACGCCTGCCTTGCTGATGGGCGCAACCAGTGTAGGTTTGCCTGCGATTTATGTGCCTGCTGGCCCGATGCTGCGCGGCAACTGGCATGGCAAGGTTCTGGGTTCTGGCTCCGATACCTGGAAATACTGGGATGACCGCCGCGCCGGGCTCATCAGCAAAAAAGACTGGATCGAAATCGAAGGTGGTATTGCACGCAGCCATGGCACCTGCATGACGATGGGGACTGCCAGCACCATGACCGCGATTGCAGAAGCCCTGGGTATGACCTTGCCTGGCGCCTCGTCGATCCCTGCACCTGATTCCAATCATATCCGCATGAGCACCGAATCGGGTCGCCGTATTGTCGATATGATCTGGGAAGATCTCACGCCCAATAAAATCCAGACACATGCTGCCTTTGAAAATGCAATTGCCGTAGCGATGGCGATGGGTTGCTCGACCAATGCGATCATTCACGTGATCGCCCAGGCCAAGCGCGCGGGATGTGATATTGGCCTGGAGGACTTTGACCGGTTCAGCCGGATCGTACCGGTGATTGCCAATGTGCGCCCGAGCGGCGACACTTACCTGATGGAAGACTTCTTTTATGCAGGCGGTTTGCCCGGCCTGATGAATCGCATGAAAGAACATCTGCATCTCGATGAGATGACCTGCACGGGCAAGTCACTCGGTCAGAATATCGAGGGTGCGGGAGTCTATAACGATGACGTGATCCGAACGCTCGACAACCCTATTTATGCCGAGGGTGCACTCGCTGTGCTCAAAGGTAATCTGGCGCCTGATGGCTGTGTCATCAAGCCAAGT